>CAMAWS010000066.1 GCA_945861845.1 Candidatus Sulfopaludibacter sp. SbA3
CGTACCGTGCCTGAACCGAAGCTCCCCTCCTAAGTTAGGAGGGGTGGCTGCGCCGCCAACAAAATGTGGCGAAGCATCCTTAGAAAGGCGCAGACGGGGTGGTTCTTCAACATCGCGAAGCCACCTTAATGAGCGGATGCAAATGCAAGCCCGACGCGAAGCGTGGAGCCTATGGCAAACCTCCTCCCGCTCTCGTCATCCAATCGGATCTATTCGACGAACATCCTTTGGTCACAATCCTGCCGGTAACAAGTGAACTTCGCGACACTCCCCTGTTTCGCATCGCCGTCAACTCCACATCCGAAAGGTTTTTCTACCCCAGTCAATTTTTCTCGGCTCGATGGAACGCGTCAGAACTGCCGGACGAATCATGGTAAAGTGACCGTCATGTCGTCCCAGTTGCACTCCAGGCTTACTCCAGAAGAGTATTTGGCTTTCGAACGCCGCTCGCCCGAAAGACACGAGTATGTGGATGGCGAACTGTTCGACATGAGTGGAGCCAGCAAGCGTCACAATCAGATCGTTGTGAATCTCAGCCGTGAAATCAGTACGCAATTCAAGGGTCGATCCTGCGCGGTGTATACCAACGACATGCGTGTACGGATTGCCGGCGCCACTCGCTATAACTATCCAGACGTGGTCGCGCTATGCGGCCTGGCAGGATTTGATGACAAGGAACAAGATACGCTCGTGAATCCGAATCTGATCGTCGAAGTTCTCTCGGCTTCCACTGAAGCTTACGATCGGGGAGAAAAGTTTGAATACTACCGCCGCATAGAAGCTTTCGCGGAGTACGTCCTTGTTGCGCAGGACAAGCCGCACATCGAGCAGTTCTCCAGGCAGCCGAATGGCCAGTGGCTTTTCACGGCGACAAGCGGTCTTGAGAGTCTCGTCGATCTCACATCAGTTGCCTGCAGACTCTTACTCACCGAAGTCTACGACAAGGTTGAATTTGGACCAGAGCCCGGAGAGCCTGATACCTAGGACCAATCATCCTTTGAGGCCTTCTTCTTCCGTCTCATGATAATCACAACCACGCATACCAGCGCCAGCACGCCGGCTACAAGGCGCACAGTCGTTGTGTTATCGGCGCCGCTTTCCGGTGTTACCTGAAGCAGCCAGAGAGCAAAAGACATAAGACCTCCTATTGTCCCAACATTTCCAGATCGCGAAGAATGGAGATTATACCCGGCGCCAGTATGACTACAAACAGCGCAGGCAAAATGAACAGCACTATCGGGAAGACCATTTTTACGGCCGCCTTGTTTATTGTGGATTCGATTTCGAGCCGGCGCTTGGTTCTCACCGAATCGGCGTAAATTCGCAAGGCTTGCGAAAGCCCCGTGCCGAACCGTTCTGCCTGGACGATCATGCTGGCAAGAGAGCGAATGTCCAGCAACCCGGTGCGCTGGGCCATGTGTTGGAAGGCCACCGCACGCTGCTGGCCTGCCTGTACCTCGAGCGTCATCCAGTAGAACTCATCCGCCAGTTCGGGGTAGACAAAACGGATCTCTTCGCCGACGCGCGCGATTGCCTGGTCGAGCGAAAGGCCGGCGCCCAGGACGATGCTCAGCATATCGGTGGTGTCTGGAAGGGCCGCCATAAGGCTCAACCGGTGGCGGTTCCGCAACGAGACCAGGACCTGCTCGGGAATGAAGTAACCGAGGACTATCGCGCCACCCAGCCCAACCGCCCACGTGCCAAGATCCATACCTTGAAGCGTCACCAGTGCAATCACCACCAAAATTGCGGTAAACGCCAGTGAGGCGATTCCATAAACCTTGACTACCTTTGGCCCCCGGAACCCGGCCCGCATCAACTCCAGTTCCTTCTGGCGGAACCAGCCCTTTCCAAAGATCGCTCCATAGGTTGACCGGAGCATCAAATCCCAGACGTCGCCGCCCAGAAGCGCGATGGATCCCCCCTGTGCCGACTGCTCCTGCAGATCCTGAATACGCTGGCTGAGCGCGTCCTGCCGGGTGCGGAAGTAATAGCTCAGTCCAGCAACCAGCAGTGTGGCGCAGGCCAGCGTGCTGAATAGAAACAACCATTGATAGCTTTGTGACATTTACAGCCTCACCGACGCGACCTTGCGAACAAGCAGGATCCCGAGAATTTCCGAAATAACGCCATATATAAGGAACCGGGAGCCCACCGGCGTCAGCCAAAGCACCGATATATATTCGTAGCGCAGGAAATAGAACGCCGCGCCGGTCACAATCGGCAATCCGCACAGCAGGGCGGCCGAAAAGCGCTGTTGCGCGGTATGCGCCCGCAGGCGCCCCCGCAACTGCAGCCGCTCTCGAATGACAGCCGACAGGTTCTCCATGACGGTAACGATGTTCGCGCCGGTTTCGCGCTGCAGGATGACGCCGGTTGAAAAGAATCGCAGGTCGAGCACGGGCACGCGATTGCCGAGGCTATGCAGGGCCTCGCTAACCGTCGAGCCGAGCGCCAGGTCCTCAACCAGCTTCTTGAATTCCCCACCCAGGGGTTCCGGTGTTTCCTCGGCCAATACCTGCACACCACTATGGATGTTGTGCCCTGCGCGCATGGCGCGGGTGAACAGGTCAATGGCGTCGGGCAGCATTTCCTCGATCTGTCTCATTCGGCGCTCGCGCTTTGTCCGAATGTAGAAAAAGGGCACGACGCTGCAGCCAAAGGCGAATAACAGCTTGAGGATCAAGAAAGGAAAGAGCTGGAGTCCCTCGGCTGCCAGATAGGCGCCCGCCAGCAGCATCACACTGAACGTCATTACATTTCCCGCGCGGTATGGCAGCCGGGCCTGGTCAATCAGGGACTGCAGCCCCTTCATGACTTCCAACCGCGAGAGGAAGGAAACGCCGCCCAGTGGTTGCTGACGCAATAGCGCTCCAGGCCTGCGGCCGTCTTCGACCCGCAGACCGCGCAACCGCTGCTCTATTTCCAGCCGAACCCGCCGCTGCGGTCCCCATAGGGCGTACTCGGCAGCCGCCGCGAATGCAGCAGTGAAGATCAACAGCGTCACAAGGGTGGTCATACCGTATGCCTCAAGCTCCCGTGTTTCGGTCTACCTGTGGGCGCGGGGCTTTAGCCCCGTGCCAGGATCAAACAGAAATTCTCTGGAACTTTGCACGGGGCTAAACCCCGCGCCCACAGCCGAAATGCGGCGGTCATCCGATTTCTTCCGGTTTTCCAAATGTCTCCCGGGGTATCTCGATACCGCGAGCGGACAGCCGCTTCAGGAATTGCGGCCGGTAACCGGTGGCGACGAAATGCCCCTGGACCCGGCCTTCCTCATCCACGCCGCTGCGCACATAGCGGACGATCTCCTCGAGTGTCACGCCTTCCTCGTTGTACCCAACAACCTCCGCTATGCTGGTCACTTTCCTGGTGCCATCCCGGAAACGGGCCATCTGCACGACCACTTCAATGGCTGAAGCCGCCTGCTGCCGGATGACGGGCTCGGTGAGCCCGACGTTCGCCATCAGCACCATGGTCTGGATTCGATGGAAGCAGTCCTTGGGCGAGTTGGCATGCATAGTCGTCATGGAGCCGTCGTGACCCGTGTTCATCGCCTGGAGCATGTCAAGCGCCTCGGGACCGCGCGCCTCACCCACGATAATCCGGTCGGGCCGCATGCGGAGGGCGTTGATCATCAGGTCGCGCGACGTCACGGCTCCTTGTCCCTCGATGCTCGCTTCCCGGGTTTCGAGCCGCACGACGTGGCGCTGCTGGAGCATCAATTCCGCGATGTCTTCGATCGTGACAATCCGTTCGGTTTCAGGAATTGAGCGGGAGAGGGCGTTGAGCAGGGTGGTCTTGCCGCTTCCGCTGCCGCCGGAGATCACCATGTTCAGACGGGCGCGCACGCAGCCATCGAGCAGTTGAAGGATCGGAGCCGTCAGCGTGTCGTTGGCCAGCAACTCGCTATTTGTGAGCACTCGCCCGCCAAAGCGGCGAATCGATAGCGCGGGGCCGTCGAGAGTTACGGGAGGGATCGCGGCGGTCACGCGCGAGCCGTCGGCCAGGCGGGCGGAGACGATGGGATTGGCCTCGTCAATTCGTCTTCCAACGGCCGTCACCATTTTCTCGATGATGTGAAGCAGATGCTTGTTGTCCTTGAATTGAATCGAGGCAGGCTGCAGCACACCGCGGCGTTCCACATAAACCTTGCAGAAGCTGTTCACCAGAATGTCGGTGATCGATGGATCCTTCATCAGTGGCTCCAGGGGTCCGAAGCCAAAAACCTCGTCCAGGATTTCCTCGATAACGCGGTCCCGCTCGGGAAGCGTCATCGGGATGTTCTCCTGAAGGAGGAGTTTCTCGACGGCCTGGCCAATTTCGCCCCGAAGCCGCTCTTTGCTGATGAGCCGCAACGTATCGCTGTTGAGCGCCTGGAGCAGCTTCCGGTGAACCTTCGACTTCAGATCGGAATGGCGTTCCACGAAAACCGCGGCATCCTGGCGGCCCAGGGAGCGGTTGAAGCCATCGCGGCTGCGAGATGATGGTGGTGGAAAAGCCATAACTTTCTCCTGCCCTGGTTACTCCCCTCCTAAGTTAGGAGGGGTGGACGTGCCATCAGGAAGATATTGCCGAAGGCACCCTTCGAAAGGCACGGACGGGGTGGTTCTGCATAGGAACCACCCCGTCTGCGCCCTGATAAGGAGGCTTCGCAGCATTTGCTGTTTGGGCACAGCCACCCCTCCTAACTTAGGAGGGGAGCTTGGGACTCGCACATTCAATTGCATGCCGCTACTTCTTCTGAAGGACCGCGGCCGGCTGCCCGTCCATGCCCAACTTCTTTGCGAAGTCCCGATAGGAGCGTCCCAACTCGGTGTTGCCTCGCGTAACCACGGGGCGGGCTTCGTGCACGGACTGCATTGCTTCTTCATACCGGTTTGGCAACCCCCAGAAAGGGGCCGCGCCCAGCGTTTGCTTCAACTGCTCGAGGTTGACGTAAAGAGAGCCCTTCTTGTCGACCCGGTTCAATACCAGCTTTACTGCTTCGAGTCCATAGCCGGCGCGCGCCAGCGCTCCAAGATAGCGCTGCGCGTTACGTACTGCCGGAAACTCCTGTGTCAGCACCACGAAAATCGATTCGGACAGTTCCAGGCAGCTCAGCAAGAGGTCGTCCAGGGCCCGCGAACCATCAATGATAACGGCATCAAAGCGCTCGATGAGAAAGCTGCCGATTTCGCGCAAATGCTGTTCGCCGATCAATCGCGATCTCTCGACCTCTTCGGGAGCGCACAATACCCAGAAACCCAGCGGATCTCGCACCATGATGCCTTCCAGCATCGCCTGGTCGAGTTGGTCCAGGTTCTCGGCCACATCAGCCATCGAGTATTGATGACGCAACCCAAGGTAACAGGCAGCGTCACCGGAATCCATGTCCAGGTCCACCAGCACCGTGGACTTGCCCTGCCGGGCGCAAAGCGCAGCAAAATTTACCGCGGCTGTCGTGGTTCCCACCCCGCCCTTTACTCCCACGAATGTGTACATCCGGCCGAGCTGGCGGCTCTGCCGATGAAGGCGCTCTCCGTGCTGCTCGACCCGCGCGATCGCATCACTGAATTCCGCTCGCTTCAGTGGCTGCTGCAGGAAGTCGGCCCCGCCCAGGCGCATGGAGCGTAATAGAAATTCTTCGCTGCACTGCACGCCTGAAAGGATCACATACAGCTTTGGGAATGCCAGCTTGATCTGTTCCAGGGCGCGCAGTCCCTGTTCCTGGTCTGCCGAAATGTCCAGAAGCACCGCAGACTGCGGATTGAGATTCACATCCTGCAGGATGCGCACCGATAGATTGGGTCCCATGTCTTCGTGCTGTCCCACAACTTCCGCGTTCGGCGTGAGCGCCATTTGCTCACGGACGAAATCATGAAAGCGCGGTTCAGGACTCGCTACGATCAATTGGATAGGCATAAGATTCTCACGGAGCCGAGATCCCCGTTTCCGGGTTCCCTCCTGCGCTCTCAATCTCAACGGTTGTGGAAAACGGCGGTACCTGCAATGGCGGCAAGCCAAGCATAGGCAGGAAGTGATTAAACTGGTATCCGCTGATGCTGACTGTTACCGAGTCGGGGATGCACTCGGAGCCGCAACCACCGGCACAGGAAAAGGGCACACTCTCACGCGTGACCGGATCATGCATCCAGTAACTCACCTGGATCTGTATGCCGCCGGTCGCAAGTTGCGGACGATCGGGAAATAGCGGTGCGTTGGCCTGTATCCAGTTAACCACGTTGGAACCTGACTCATCCTGCCAGCAGTGCGTGCCAGCATACCGGGCGCCCTGCCGCGTGAGTGTAGCGAGGGCGTGATACGTCCAGCCGATTTCAGCGAATGCGATCAACCCAAGAGTCAGCGGGACGATGCCGGCGACCAGCACCAGGGCCATCTCCACGGTCGCCTGGCCTCGAGAGCGGGTCTTGGTCCAAGACTCCCCTCCTAAGTTAGGAGGGGTGGCTGTGCCCGTAAAGCAGATGCTGCGCAGCCTCCTTATCAGGGCGCAGACGGGGTGGTTCGCATACGGAACCACCCCGGCCGTGGCCTTCGTCAGAATGGAATCAAAAATCATCTCAGCTTCCCGTCATCGGCATACGCACCGATGCGCGCAGGTTGATTGTCCCGAGATTCACAAACGGAAACAGCAGCGAAAGCGGAAATCCATTCGCGAGCCTGACGACCACAAAGTCGGGGGGACGCCCGCCGGATGCAACGTTGCAGCTCTCCAAATCCTCGGTGCAAGGGCATTCCGTTAACGCTGTGCTATTCGCCGTACCGCGTTCCGGAAGAATCTCGATCATATCCGGCGCCAGTCCCTGCACCACGGGTGAGCCCACGCCCTGCAGGTTTCCAAACACAACAACGTTTCGCACATCCGTGAGCGCTGTATCTTCAGCATCGCAATAGTTGACGTTGACGGATCGGGCCACCACTCCCGCGCCCCCGCGCAGCGCCTTCTGCAATGAGTGGTAGACGTAAAACACGCGCGCAATCTGGAACGCGCCGAACAGGAGCGCCATCATCAGGGGAATCTGGAACGCCAATTCGACAACCGCCTGGCCGCGCTGCGATGGCCACCTTCGTCTCATTGATTTGAATGCGCTCAATGCGCTCAATGCAACACGATCCTTCCGACGCCCGGCGACACGCTGCACAAGCCGCCAATCCCGCCACACCGAAGCGGCACCGGGGAGCCGATATATTGTGCACGGAACGCCCCGGTGACCAGGGCTGGATTGATTCCCATGACCGTCGCAGGCGACGTCTCCACCAGGAACTGGCGAAAGTTCAGGACGGTGAGCGTATCGCTGGCATCCACTACCGGCATGGTCAATATGCGGCGCAGGTTGCCGAAATACTCTGTAGCATAGTCCTGCAAACCCTCCCCGGCTGCGTATGCTTCTCCTCCCCCGTCCGTGTCCGCAGCAAAGCGGGGCGCCAGGTCGAGGAATTCACCTGCCGCCAGAAGGCTGCACGTGTTTTCCGCCGGATCCACTCCGAACCGCACGTTCAGGCCGCAAAGAACATCCTGCCCGGACGTCGTGCCTGCGGCGATATTGCCGGCGAGATCCGGATACCCGGTCTCCACAGAATCGATGGAAATGTTCCCGGGCAGCGCGAGCCCGGGACTGCTGGAGATGACACCGGCGCCCATTTCAAATAGCGAACTGTCAACGCTGAGGTCCTGCGGCCCGCCTGGAACGTGATTCAAAATGACGTACTGCACCGCGGCAAGTGTGCCGGCCAACGGCGCCGGCGTCGCGGGGGCGTTGGGCGCCTGCTGGGATGGCGTCAGGAACAACGTATAGAAACCTCCGGGCACAAATCCATAGTTCACGGTATCTTCCCCGGCGCCTTGATCGACCACTGCAAGGCCGTCAATTCCGCAAGCCGTGCAAATCGGAGCGCTGATACCGGCTACGGCCGAGGCCGCTATCGTCGGCAAAGTGACAGCGCGATTCAGAAACGGCGCAAACGCGACCGGTGCCTCCGCCGAAATCTGGACCCGCACGTACTTCGGATAAACGCCGCTTGTCCAGTCGATGCCTCCGCTCAGGCCGGGGTTGACGTTCGCCTGCGCGTCGGCGAGCGTCGAAAAATAAGTCAATTGCGTGGTTGTCACCAGTCCGGACCCGCCGGCTTCGCCGAGCTGGTTCAATCGCAAATTGAAGCGGTTGTCATTGCCAGTGGTGGAATCAAACGACGCCGTCACCTGGTCATCCGCATTGACGATAGCGGCTGCCGTTCCCACCAGGCGCGTCGCGGCGCTCAGGGCCGCAGCATCCGCAGCCGTTTGGAGCTCACCCTGGATCACATACAGCCGGCCGAAATCCGTTGCCATCACCAGCAGCCCCAGGAACATCAGGGTAAATAGCGCGAAATAGACCGTGGTAGCGCCTCTTTGGTTGTCCCTGGCTTTACCCAGTAATTCAAAAATTGCAAATTGGCCATTGGACAAATCCGCATTGGAAATTCGAGATTCAAAATTCGAAATTGGACGAACCGAAGCGGAATCTCGAATTTCCAATTTCGAACCTGCAATGCGGATTTGTCCAATGGCCAATCTGCAACTTCCGAATCGTTGGGTAAAACCGTGGTCCCTGTTCAAGGAGTTGCTCCGGAGGACTCATGGCCTCGCGGGCCGATAAACGTGGGCAGCGGCGCTGCCGGTGATCGCGGCGCCTGCTCCGGTCCAAGGAAGCCCTCGGGAAACTCGGGCAGCGCCGGCGCTGCGCCGGCAGCAAACGGCTTCACGAAATGAGGAGTGATGATAACCAGCAACTCCGAGTTGCTTTTCTGCGTATTCCGGCTGCGGAACAGATGCCCCAGGATCGGCAAGTCGCCGAGTCCCGGAATCTTGTTCATGACCTGTGTCACGCGGTTGTCAATAAGGCCCGCAATGGCGAAGCTTTCGCCCTCGCGCAAATCGACCTCCGTTTCAGCCGTTCGCGTGCTGATAGCCGGTATCAGGAAGCCCTGGATCGTCAGAGCATTCGCAAAATCCAGTGCGCTGACTTCCGGACGCACCTTCAAGTGAATCAGTCCATTCGGCTCCACGGTTGGCGTAAACACGAGGCGCACACCGAATGGGCGGAACTGTACCGTGACGACGGGAGCGGCTTGTGCGCCGCTGCCGGTACTGCTGATCACCGGGAACGGGAATTCTCCTCCAGCCAGGAAACTGGCCTCGCGGCCGCTGACCGTGATCAGGTTGGGCTCTGCCAGAATCTCCAGCAGGTTCTTGCTCTGCATGAGGCGCAACGTCGCACCGATGTTTATGTCCGGGCGGAACAGGAATAAGTTCAGAAGGTCGCTCGCGCTCACCGAGGTGTTTCCCAGGTCAGGTTGCCCGTCGGCTCCCTGGGAGAACTGCAACTGGCCGATTCGCGGAAACTGGAACTGCTGCGTGGTAGCCGTTCCCAAAAGGCTGTTGTTCACGCTGAACAGGTTCGCTCCCAGCTGGCTCAGGTTGGTGCGATCTATCGTGGCAAACTTCACCTGGAGCATGACCTGCGGGTTCTCCGTTGGCGGAGCCTGAAGCAGGTTCACCACGGACTCCGCATATGCCGCGGCAATCGCCGCCGCCTGCTTCACGACTTCCGCATCGGTGACCACTCCGTTCAGCAGGATGGCGTCCCTGCTGCTCGACACCTCGATCTGTTCGTTTGGAAAGGTTGCGCGCAACTGCTTCTGGATTTCGCTCAAGTCCGGCTGGACGGTGATTTCGTACGGCGACACACTCTCGCCGTGCCAGATCATGATCGTTGTATTGCCCGGAGCCTTGCCGTTCAACACGACCTCCCGCAGCGACACCACCACGGCTCTAATCCCAGTGCAATTTTCTCGTGCCTGCGGCCTTCTGCCGGCAAAGTACCGGATTTACTGCCACTGGGCAACATAATCTGCCTTATACAGCGCTGCGGAACCTCTGGATCTGGAAATTCCGCCCCGCAACACCGTCTTTATATTTCCTATCCTTTGGTGGTCATTGAAGGAGTCCCCGCCGTTTGGTATCGTGCATTCATGAACATCGCAGAACTTATCTTTGAGAAGAGCCGGGGCTTGAGCGAAGAACTTCAGCAGGAAGCGTTGGATTTCGTCGACTTCCTCGCTGCGCGCCAGAGTACGGCGAAAGACTCTCGTGACTGGACTCGTTTTTCGTCGGAAGCGTTATCGCGACAGTACGCTTCCACAGACGCCGTTTACGATCAGGATTGATGCCGCGCGCGTACACACAAGGAGACGTTCTTCTCGCGCGGCTGACATTTTCCAGCGGAGAAGGCCAGAAGCGCCGCCCGGTTCTCGTCGCCGAGGATTTCGGAGACGATGATCTACTCGTGGTACCCATAACGAGCCACGCCGCGCGAACGGAAGGCGACATCGTCCTCTCAGAGTGGAAGGAGGCCGGTTTGAAACTGCCTTCGACCGTCCGGGTTGAGAAATTTGCAACCATCGAAAAGTCGTGTATCGAGCGGAATTTGGGACGGCTCGCGACCGCCGAATCGGCGGAATTCAAAAGGGTGCTCGCGATGGTCTGCCGCCGCTTCCTTTAGATGACAGCGTCGGCGAATTGCACACGGGCTCCCGCAGTCCAGCAACCGGCCCAAATTCAAACGTCGGGGACGAAATTGAGTTTGGGGACCGTGAGTAATTCAATTCATTTCCAGAGAATGCGCATAAGCGTGCGGGCTGATCAGACGACTCGTGCACGTCCAGCCATACTTTCCCTCTTCATGCTCTAGACCTTGATTTTT
>CAMAWS010000067.1 GCA_945861845.1 Candidatus Sulfopaludibacter sp. SbA3
GGACCGGGAATTTCTGCCCCCCCTGTGCTACCATTTTCGCCATTATGGCCGTGAATCCCGAGCTTCTGAAAATTCTGGTTTGCCCACTCTGCAAGGCCCCGGTCGATTTGACGCAGGGTGGACAGGGACTCAAGTGCACTCAATGCCGCCGGGTGTATCCAATTCGCGACGACATCCCTGTGATGCTCATCAGCGAAGCCAAAGTTGAAGACTAAGGATTTTTTCCAAAAGCTACCGTCCAAGGCGCACATCCTCTTCATCCGCTTACGTTCGATGGGCGATTGCCTTCTGCTGACCGCGCCCGTCCGAGCTCTGAAACAGGAGTTCCCGGACTTCCGTGTATCCGTGCTGGCCGAGGCGCGATACGCGGATTGCTTCGACGCGAATCCGGACTTTGACGAAGTTCTCATCGCGTCCGGCAAATACGCGACCGCCGTCCAATTATTCAGGCGCCGATTTGACGCGATCATCAACCTGCACGGCGGCCCTACCAGCCTTTTCTATTCGTGCATCGCCCGGGGCGCACGCATCGGCGCAGAACAGTATCAATATGGATGGATGTATCACGGCTTGCTGCCGGCCCCCGACCCAACCGCCCACTCGGTGGAATCCACGATGGCTGCGCTCCAATGGATGGGCGTTCGAGCGCTCGAAGCGCCGCCGCTGCGTTACGAGCCTCACCCCGCCATCGCCATCCGAATTTGCAAAGACCTGAAGACGCCGTATGCCGTTATTCACCCGGCCGCACTGATGGAAACGAAACGATGGGATCCCTCGCGGTTCGCGGGCATCTCCCGGCAACTGGCATCTCGCGGCCTGGGGGTTGTCCTTACCTGCGGACCGGGAGAAGAATCCGTCGTTCGAGAGGTTGCAAAAGACCTGGCGGACAGCATTACGATTACCGGGCTTCGCATTGCCGAGCTTGCCGAACTGATACGCGGCGCGCGCCTATATGTCGGCAACGACAGCGGGCCCATGCATCTGGCCGCGGCCGTGGGTACGCCGACGGTGGCCGTCTGGGGTTCCTCCGATTCCCGCCGGTGGCGCCCGTGGCGAGTCGCCTCGCGCGTTGTTCAGAATCCGTTTGAGTGTAATCCGTGTCCGGGCTATCGTTGCCTCGTTGCTGATTCGCCGCTCTGCATCGAGTCCGTTACGGTGGAACAGGTATCGGCTGCAATAAACGAACTAATATGAATCGCACGCGCGTTGATCAAATCCTCGATCGATTTTCCGGCCAGACAATTCTCGTGGTGGGCGACGCCATGCTCGATGAATTCATCTGGGGCAGGGTCCGGCGTATTTCCCCCGAAGCTCCTGTCCCAATCGTTGAAGTCCGGGACGAGACCTATCGGCTGGGCGGGGCAGGCAACGTTGCAGCAAACATCCGGGCCCTGGGCGGCACGCCCATTCCTATCGGCGTGATAGGCCGGGATCGCGCGGCCGAACGGTTGCGGGATCTGCTGGTTCAGACCGGCGTGGATGCTTCGGGCCTGATTGAAGAACCTCTCCGGCCGACGACGCTCAAAACGCGCATCATCGCGCATAGCCAGCAGGTGGTGCGCGCCGATCGTGAAAGCAGAAAGCCGCTTGCGGCATCTACCAACAAAAGCCTCGCCGAAGCTTTCGACCATTGGCTTCCCAGGGCGGCCGCTGTGATCGTGTCGGACTACGACAAGGGCGTCGTCAACCGCGACCTGCTCGCTGAAATTCTTCCCAGGGCCAGGAGCGCCGGGAAACCGGTGTTTCTCGATCCCAAAGTGCACCACGCGGACTACTACCGGCCAGTGACATTGATCACGCCGAATCAACGCGAAGCTGAACTCCTCACCGGCCTTTCAATCGAAGACGAGCAAACCCTGGACGAAGCGGGACGGCGGCTGCTTGAAAGGTTCGCCTGCGAATACGCTCTGATCACGCGGGGCGAGGAAGGCATGTCGCTCTTCAATTCGACGGGATCGCATCACCTGCCTACGTTTGCGCGCGAGGTCTTCGACGTCACCGGCGCCGGCGACACGGTGATTGCAACCCTGGCCCTGGCGCAATCGAGCGGCGCAACCATGGAAGAGGCCGCCACCCTGGCCAACCACGCGGCCGGACTTGCGGTTGGAAAGGTCGGGACCGCTACCGTTAGCTGCCCGGAGCTGGTCGCCGATTTCATATCCAGAAATGCGCATCCTTCAGGTTAGCTCGGCGCGCAATCTCGGAGGCGGCGAAACTCATCTCCTCGAACTCTCCGAAAACCTGCGCAAGCGCGGTAACGAGGTCGTGGTTGCCGGCAGGCGGAACGGCCCGCTGAAACCGGACATCGCTTTGCCCTTCCTGAATTCCGCTGACCTTTTCAGCGCCCTTCGGCTTCGCAGCATTCTCAAGCGGGAGCGTTTCGATATCGTTCACGCTCACGTTGCCCGCGATTATTCCATCGTCGCGGCCGCGGCCTGGAAGATCCCGCACGTCAAGATTGTGTTCACACGTCACCTGCTCTATCCCATACGCTCGCACTTCCTATACCGGCGAGTCGACGGCTGGATCGCGATCACCTCACAGGTCCTTCAGACGCTTAGCCCCCTCGCGCCGAAAATGTCGGCCGTAATTCCAAACTGGGTCGACCTCGCGAAGTTCGCGCATCGGCCTCATGCCCTGCACGATCCGGTTGCCGTCGGCGTGCTGGGACAAATTTCACCGCACAAGGGCCACGACGATGCCATTGAAGCCATTCGCCTGCTCGGCAACGGCTATCGTTTGCGAATCGCAGGCAAGGGCGCCGAGGCATACACCGAAACTCTAAAGGCGAAATCGGCGGGCCTGCCGGTGGATTTCCTCGGCTTTGTTTCGTTGCCGGTGTTCTTTGAAATGATCGATGTCCTGGCCGTGCCTTCCTGGGAAGAACCGTTCGGCATCGTACTGCTGGAAGCGATGGCCGCCGGAGTACCTGTCGTGAGCACCGATAGGGGCGGACCTGCAGAGATCATCGTTTCGGGCCGCGACGGAATACTGGTGCCTCCGCGCAACCCGGCAGCGCTTGCCACAGCGATACGGTCGCTTGCGACAGACCAGCCACTGCGAGAACGCATCATTAACGATGGCCGGCGGCGGGCGGAGGAGGAGTACGAGGTTTCGAGGGTAATACCGCGCGTCGAGAATTTTTATCGAGCTGTCGTTACGCGTTCCTGAGGAATTCCGGCATCGATAAGGAACCTGCGGGCGGCTTCGAAGAGTACGTCGGAAGCGGGACCTTCTAATCGGATGGGTCCGGCGACGACGGCCGCGAAGTTCAGGACCCGGGTGAGGGCGTCGCTCCCGTCCGCTGTGAGCTGGTTGCTGACGGGATCGATGAACTCGGAGCGCAATCGGACAGTCAGGTCCTGTTGAGCCGCGTTCAGTCTCTGTCTCAGCTCTGCGATCTCGGCATCGAGATCACGCTCGCGAGCGGCGGCTTGATCGCGGTCCTGGTTCATGCGCTGGATCTCCTGGCGCGCAGCTGCGACATCGGCATCCAGTTTCCGGATCCGCTCGGTTGCCTGCTCCTGCTGCTCGGTCAATTGCCGGGTCAGTTGCTCGGTGATTTCCTGCACGCGGGCTTCGAGTTTTTGATTGTTGTCGCGGAGCGTTGTTGCTTCCCCTTTCGAACCTTCGATCTGCGCAAGGACGGCCTTCTCCCGTGAAGCGACGACAGCCAGTTGCGACTTGCGGATAGCCTCGTTGGCAGTGGGCCAGATGATCTCTATAGGCGCCCGCCGCTTGAGCATTTCTTCCACGGTATCCATGGCGATCTGCGCCTGGCGGAGTTCAGCCACAGCCAGCCGGTCGGCTCCGACGCTTTTTGCCACCTGCAGGGAAGCGCGGGACTGGAGGACGACGCCCGGGACGCCTGGGACCCCCGGCACACCCGAGGCAGCCGTCACCGCTTCCCTGGGCGGAAATGGGATCGCGGAATAATCATAAGCCCCGACTTCAACGGACACGGTCGTCCGGCGCAGACGGGTTTGCTCCGGGTTTCCGCTCCGAAACACGACCATCGAACTCGGACGGTCGACAAGATAGTGCGGCTCGGCGGTAACCATGATGCCAAGGTGTTCGAATCGTGTTGTTGCCTGGAGCTGGCCCTTTTCGTCCAGTTCTCCGAGGTTCTCGAAGAACCCCTCAGGTGAAACGGACCATGCGATGAAGGTGTTTGCTCCGGAGCCAAGAGCGGCGATCGGCGGCAGGCGCTGGATTTCGATCTTCGCGGTAGTAATGGTTCCCTCGCGGCGAAGCTCGGCGTTGCCGGACGGCATTAGCGCAACGGTGGCGTCTCCTTTCACCGGGAGGGATACAACAACGATGTCAGTGGTGGTTAAGGCAAGCAGAAGTAAAAGCGCAATCATGTTACTGACGATATTTGTTTACGGGTGAGTATGACAACTTTAATGTCTCTTTATCCACGCGGAGGGCAAGAGGCGCCTTGAAGGTGTCCAGCGCGACGTAAACGATAACCACCAGTCCGCTGGTGTTCGAATCGATCACTTCGGCCTTCTGGATACCTTTTGTGTAGTAGCCTTCCTTGCCCCAGTCCGACAGAAAGTCCTTCATCAAATATCCGCTCTGGGCTTCCCACATTCCGAACGCGGCATCGTACTGGCCGGCCAGGACCGCCTCAAGAAAATCGCGGGTCTGCCCTTCTTCGCGGAAGTTTGCAAACTTGTACGCCAAAACACTGATGACGATCACCAACAGGCCTACCGCAACGGGCACTTTCAGCCGTTGTTTCCACGGCCTCGACTTCTTCGGCACCACGTGGTCGCCATAAATAAGACTGCCGATCAGCTTGTCAGCCATTCACATTCCTTGGTTTGTCGATTCTATCTTAAAGACACCAGCTTCCCGGATGCGGTTCCGGGAACGGCCTTAAGGTTTGGATTACGCCACTGAAACGCAAGGCTGCCATCGGGCGCGGTTTTCACCGTGACAATGCCGTTGCCGACGCAACGTTCCGTGCCGTAGGTGGATGTCTCAAAGAACTCGACGAAGTCGGCGGAAATCGCGCGAAAGGTCAGCACAGCCCCGCAGGACAAGGAGGGGTAGGCGATGGTTCCGGCGGTGGGTCCGTTATCCCCACCTGACAGAGTCATGAGAATTGCTGTCGGAACCGCAGGGCTGTTTCGTGCCCCGTCACCGCGCCAGGTTCCAATATATGGCGTGAGGGCCTGCCGCACTTCCGGAAGCACCGGGGTTCCCGCCTGGAAACCTATCGTGAATCGGACCGTGTTCGAAGTAACCTGCGCGGCCTCATCCACGATCCACAGTTCATGAGTGCCTGGAAGCAGCAGCAGCGTGTCGATCGGGTGGGAAAACTCGCCCTGGGCATTTGTGAGAATCCACAGGACTCCATATTCGGTCCCGTCGGGCCGGCGGAGATGGGAAACCACGAGCCGGCTGGGAGTGAATCCTGATCCGCGAATCTCCACGGGATCGGTGGGCGCCAGGTGGAGCGGCGAAGCGGTGATGCGCGGCACACGCTGCGCATTCAGCGTCGAGACGAAACAAAATAGAAGGAGGAAAACGCGAAACATAGACAACGTCAGTGTACCGCTTTGTATTGCCGCCGGAAATGAACAATCAATTGTCGTAATCTGAGTCAGGGCGTGTTGCCCAGAGGCCCTCACCCGCCGCTTCGCGGCACCCTCTCCCAAAGGGAGATGGATAAACTCCGCTAAACATGTCCTTCTCCCCCCGGGAGAAGGTGGCCCGAAGGGCCGGATGAGGGTTAGAACGATTTGGAGTACATGTCGCCGCTCCGCGGCTCAACCCTTCGCGCGACCCGCGCCATCATCAGACTTGCGGGATGCGATCACCAGGCGGATCTGCTCGTACGGCACCCTGCCTCCAAGCCGATCGAAAATTGGTTTGAGGTAAGCCACACCCAGGTCTTTCACCGCGCCGGCAACGGTTTCACGTGTTTCCCGACTAACCCATGGATCCAATCGTTGGGACGGATGTGCTTCGATGAACAGCGCAAGGTAACCCCACACCGTACTCGGCGCTTTTCCGGTAATCTCGGCGACCTTTTCAATCGGAGCGCCTTTGGCGAACATCTGAAAGGCGGCCGCCTTCGCGTCGTTCTTCCTCGACGAACGCTGCCGCTTCGGGCGGCCGCCTGCCGACATATCCAGTTCGATGCCGTTGGCGCGAGAGTACTCTGCGATGCATTCAAGGAAGAGCGGTCCAAGATCGTTCACCTTGCGCTCGCCGACGCCGCGCACGTTGAGCAGCGCCGTTGCAGTTCCGGGCCGGATGCGAGCCATATCGCGGAGTGTGGCGTCGCTGAACACCACATACGCAGGCACCCCTCGCTCGTCCGCAACTTCGCGGCGCAATGTTCGAAGACGGTCGAACAATCCGCGATCGACGCCTTCCCATGACTGTTCATCAAAGCGAGTCTTGAGGACCTTTGTTTTTGGCTGTACCAGCTTCACCGTGCGCTGGCCACGCAGCACCGCCCACGACTGGTCGTTGAGCTGGAAGACCGGGCGCTCATCGGCGGTGCGATCGAGAAGACCCTCATCAAGGAGCTGATAGAGCATGTTGGTGAGGCCTTTGCGTTCCGTGCCCTTCATCAACCCGTACGTCGACAACTGGTCATGGCCCCAACGGCGCATTCGTTCGGTGTTGGCGCCCACCAGGACATCCACCACGTGCTCGGCGCCGAAACGCTCTCCCGTGCGAGCAACACACGAAAGGATCATCTGTGCGGTCACGGTCGCGTCCGCAAGGTTTTCAACTTCGTTAAGACAAACGTCGCAGGCCTCGCAGTTGGACTTCGAGTAGCCCTGGCCAAAATATTCGGACAGCTTGCGGTGCCTGCAATGAAGGCCAGTGCAGAAACGCCGCACCTGTTCGAGCAGCTTCCGGGATGCGGTAACGATAGACGCAGCGGCGCCGGCTTCGGATGCGCTCTTTTCGATCAGTGACTCCCAGCGGATGACGTCGGCGGCCGAGTAGAGCAGGACGCATTCCGCCTCCAGGCCGTCGCGGCCTGCCCGGCCGGTCTCCTGCTGGTAGTGCTCGATCGATTTCGGCATGGCGGCGTGGATGACCGAGCGTACATCGCTGCGGTCAATGCCCATTCCGAACGCCACTGTCGCCGCGACAACGTCGATTTCCTCCGCTGCAAACGCATCCTGTGTCCTGCGGCGCTCGCCCGCTTCCATGCCGGCGTGGTAGAAAGCGGCTCGCATTCCGTTTCCCTGGAGCGCCTCTGCCATCCCCTCCGTGTCTTTGCGGCTGAGGCAGTACACGATGGACGCGTCCCCCGGATGGCGCTGCAGGACCTGCAGGACCTGGGCATGAGCATCCACGCGGGGAACGACACGATAAACCAGGTTCGGCCGATCGAACGTTCCGATCAGCACGGCCGGATCCTTCAATCCAAGTTGTTCGAGAATGTCGGCGCGCACACGCTCAGTCGCTGTTGCCGTGTATGCGTGCACGCTTGCCCGGGGGAAGCGGGTCTTCAGTTCCGCAAGCTGGCGGTACTCCGGCCGGAAATCATGGCCCCACTGGCTGATGCAGTGGGCTTCGTCAATTGCAAAGGCGGGAGCCGGCAGCCCTTCAATGAGCTGAAGAAACCATGGTGTGAGAAGGCGTTCCGGCGCCACAAATACCAGGCGAAAGCGTCCGGCGGCAATTCCCGCTTCGGTTGCGCGGACCGCATCGAGGGGCATACCGCTGTAGAGCGCGCCCGCCGGATAGCCGCACTCGCGCAGTCCATCGACCTGGTCTTTCATGAGCGCAATAAGCGGCGAGACCACAATATCGGTGCGCTGCGCCAGCTCCGCGGGAACCTGGTAGCAAAGCGATTTCCCGCCGCCGGTCGGCATGACCACGAGCGAATCGCGCCGCTCCAGGCCGGCCCGGATTGCCTGCTCCTGCAGCGGGCGTAACTCGGAGAACCCCCAGTACCGCCGCACCGTCGCAAGAATTTCATCCGTGGACCAGTTTTTTGATTGGATCATGCTCTTCTCACCGCTCTCACCGCTGGAACAATCAAGGCATGGAGACGGCAATGAGTCAATCAGCTATCTCTTCTTCCCGCGGCTTGCCCGATAGTAACGCTGGGCGTTATTATAGCTCGGTGATCCGAATTATTGCGGACCGGGACACCGCGCGAGTCTGGCAGCGATTAATGGTCCGGCGCTGGTCGCCAGCCCTGCAGCGCGCGGCGTATCGGAAGTTGCTGATGCTGGATGCGGCGGTAAGCCTTAGCGATCTGAGGGCTTCTCCCGGAAATCATCTCGAGAAACTCGCAGGCGACCGGGCTGGCTGCCAGAGTATCCGCATTAACGATCAATGGAGAGTCTGCTTTCAATGGAAGGACGGAGATGCGTTCAAAGTCGAAATCGTTGACTATCACTAAGCGCGGATCCGGCGTGAAGCGAATGCCGCCGATTCATCCGGGAGAAATCCTGTCAGAGGAATTTCTCAAACCGCTAAATCTGTCTCAGTATCGCTTGGCGAAGGGCCTAAGCGTCCCCGGCAGGCGCATAAACGAAATCGTTTTGGGAAAGCGTTCCATTAGCGCCGACACGGCTTTGCGCCTCGCGCGCTTCTTTAGCACTTCCGAACGGTTCTGGCTGAGCCTTCAAACGACTTACGACCTCGAGGTCGAGAAGGACCGCCTGCAGGGCCGACTGCTCCAAGAAGTCGAAATCCTGAAATCAGCATGACAACCGATAGCATCAGTACCAGCGGGATCGCACTCCACGAGAATCTATGCAGTTGAAAAGCAAGGGCTCGGGTCACCTGCCATCGGGCTGGCACGACGGCGCGGGCAACCTCTCTCGTCCAATCTGTTAGTGGCTTAACGCGTAGATCATGAAATTGAGGCCAATCCGGTAGGCTTGACCGGAGTACTTTTCGGGATAGCAGGAAAGGTCCATATATTCCCACGCATCTCCCAGGTCCGAGTTATACGTCACGGCAACCAAGACGCGATCCGAATCGTCGACTATGCCGTAAACCCTCGGTTCCTTATCGTCGGGTTGCTGCCACGTGGGCCCGCCATTGCAGGCATCGCCCTCGCCGGGAATCTGCATCATGGTGTCGATATCAAAAAACGTGTGAAAGATCTCGTGTGTTAACGGAAGGACCTGGAGCGGCCGATCCGGAAAGACTTTCTTCATCTGGGCTTCAAAGTTCGCCTTCTGCCGGAGTCCCCAGAAGTCGTCCACGTGCAGAAAGCCGCCGCGCAGCAGGTATTCCCGAAGACGGGCAGCTTCCCTGTCGTTGATCGACATGCCTCCCGGCTCGACGATGTACACGTAAGGAAACTTGAACAGGTCTTCGTCCATGATCGCGATGACGTTCGGATTTGGATCGACGCGCATACCCGTCAGCCGATGAATGCCACCCATGAACTTGCAGTCCGCGCCCGGGTAATCTGTGCCCCACCCCCGGCCCTGGCGCGGAAAGAAATTCTTTCCGCCGAATTCAGGACACGTGTATGGAGCCGGCTTGGGCATCGTAAAACTGAAACCGCCGAAACCGCGCCGGCCATTTTCCGTGTACATCAGGCGCGTGAAATAGAACTCGGGCGGGTCGGAGGGCGATTTGGCGAACTGTGCAGCCGCCAGCGACACGAAGGAAGCCACAGCAACGAAGCAAAGCAGGGACAAGAGAGCGGTCCTGTTTCTTGTCTTCATAGGTGTTTGACGCGGAGTCATTCTACATGACAGAACCACGATTCCAACTTCCGGAGATCGATTCGCACACGTGCCTGAATCGACCTTCGCTTCCGCCAGAGCCGGAAGAAGTGGCGCACGACATACGTCAACGCGGGGATGGAAGACCATTCCCGGAGAAGCACGTAGCCGATGACCGCTGCATCGCGCCGCGTGATGAGCCAGAAGTCGCGGCGATAGAGATTACCGGTCATGTTGTTAATGCGCAGGAGGAACCGGTTCTTCACGGAGTGGTAGTTGATCACTTTTGGAAGGACCGAACGGCGCTCCGGAGTGACACGGCGGCGATGCTGCGCAACGGCGGCGGGAACATAGATCGAGGTCCATCCGAACAATCGGCAGCGCCACGCAAGATCCGCATCCTCGCGATAGGCAAAGAAATCCTCATCGAAATACTGGCCGTTAATAACCGCATCATCGAGAGCCTTGCGGCGATAGAGCGCAGCGGCGCCACTGGGTCCGAAGATTTCGCCTGGCTGGTCGTATTGTCCGCGGTCCGCTTCGCCGGCCCCGCGATCCAGATGGCGCTGGCTCGGCAGCATGATGATGCCTGTGGAATCAATCGTCTGGTCGTCCATGCGAAGAAGCTTGCCGCTGGCTGAAGCGGCATTGGGCCGGGCATCGAGGGCGCGAACCAGTTGTTCAATGAAGGTTGGGCGAAGAACCGTGTCCGGGTTCAGGAAGAGAACGTACTCGGAAGGGAAGCTTCGCACCAGTTCGTTGTGGGCCCTGCAGAAGCCGGTGTTCACAGTCGAGCGAATGAGGTCGGCGTCAAAGGGCTGGACCCGCGACAGCGTGTCGTCTTCGGAAGCATTGTCGAAGATGTGAATCCGAAAATTCTTGAACGTCTGGTGTTCGAGACTGCTGAGACAATCCGCAATGTCGGATTCACTGTTGAAGGTCACGATGTTGACGGACAGCTTCACCATTGAAATGTCTA
>CAMAWS010000068.1 GCA_945861845.1 Candidatus Sulfopaludibacter sp. SbA3
AAAATCTCGTTTGAACTTTGCACGGGGCTGAAGCCCCGCGCCCACAGGTAGAACGAGTCCTGCCGGCCCGCTGCCACATTTGTTCCATCCCCGCCTGGATTCTCTAAAACCAACCGTTGGAGTTATAGTCTAAGCGTTCAGCGATTGGAGGTACCGTGAAGCCGATTTCAATCCTTGTACTGTTGACGGTAATGACCGTTCCCGCGCTCGCACAGGAGCAACTGGAACTGCCCTCCTTCAGGAGCAACCTGTACAACGCAAACTCGCCCGAAGGTATTTTCGACGTTCTGGTACACGTCGATGGCGAGGCCATCCTTTATATAAAGGGGACGGATGTCCGCTACATGCTCCTGGGTGGCGCGCCCTTGCGGGACGCCGGGTCGAACTACCGGCAGCCGATACCGGAAGCGATCTTCGGTTCCTTCAATATGGAAAAGAAGGCTGGGCGGGGCACGGCTGTGCTCGTCGAAACGCCGGGACCAGTGAATAACTACACCGCAATCGTGAGGATTAATGACCGGAATTCCGGCTCCGACCTCTATCACATCCATCTCGACTGGACATGGAACCCTTCCGATCCGTCGCGTCCTCCAGGCGGACGATTCAGCCGGCCTTTGAATTCAACGCGGAATGACCCCGACGAGTATGACCGGGGCCGCAACGGCTCGCTCACTTTTCAAGGACGCGTGGACGACGTCGCCGTTCTCTACATACGGTCGGACCAGGTCCGGGAGGAAGACCTCGCAGGCAAACCGCTTCGCAGCGAACGATTTGAATTTTCTCAACCGCTGCCTTCCACACGCCTGCGATCGATTGAGCTAACCGAGGTCTCAGGCCGTGGCGAAGTGGAACTGATCGAAAAGCCATGGGAAGGAAATCGCTACACCGCAGTGGTTCGGATTTCCGATCGGCAGTCCGGTAACGGCCGATACAGCTTTAAACTGACCTGGCGCCGCTGAGTACCATGCATGGCTCCGCGGCCAGGGCCGGACTGATTGCCTTGTTCCTCGTTGCTGGAACGGCCTCACTTTTTCTCTTTCAGTTACAGGATTCCCCGCCAGAAATTTCATTCGATACGCTGGAGCAACTCGCTGGAAGCCGGAGCCACGTTAGTCTTGACGCCTTCTGGAGGCAAGTTCACATGCCGCCGGGAGTTTTCAACGATTCCTATGCCCTATGGAAAGCCTCAAGCACTTTTGAAGATGTGGACGGCGACGCAACTGATGAGAAGATTCTCCGGTTAAGAGACTCGGATGACTTTTGCAGGTTCATTGTCCTGAAACGAATTGGATTGGAATGGCGCGCTGCGGGTCACGCGGATGTGCTTTTCTCCCACGAACCCGAGGCGCGGGTTGTTTCAAATGATCGTGGCCGCTGGCTCGCGATCAACCATATTGAAACAGGCTGGGGCACAGCAACGTTCCAGGAAAATGAAACCTGGTATGCGCTAACGGACGCCGGACTCACCGAGTCTTTCAGTTTTCCAATGGAAGCCCACTGACCCTTCCACCAGGGCCGGATCACTTCAGTTCCATGATGATGGCGCGCGCTTTTCCGCGGACAACTTCTTCAGTGTGCACGCGGGCCCGGGGATTGGCCGTGGCCAGTCCAAAGGAAATCTCGTTCACAACGCTGTTCCCGTCCAGTGTGGTCGATTTGACGGCGCCATCTTCCAGGTAAACCACCACGACATACTTGTCGTGGAAGTGTACCGGCGTCGGCGCGCCCGTTGTCCACGTGTAATCCCAGACAACAACGCGGTCGTTCTCCAGGATCTTCTTCACGCCGGGGCGCGGAAACGCGTTCGGATAACCGGATACATTTTGAAGTGGCGGGTCGCGGCGGTCCTTCAAATTAACCACGATTGCGCGGACGGGGCTGTTTCCCGAAGTGTTCTCTTCCCCGTATACGCCGCCCCTGGCCTCGAAAGCCGCTTCGCCCATATTGTGCGTCACCACGCGCGACGCGCCATCCGGCGACGTTATCCGGATAGCTCCGCCAGCAAGATAAATGCTGACGGAATCGTTCTCGTGAGAGTGGGCAGGCGTGCGCCGGCCCCCGGCCCAGGTTACGTCCCAAACGGTGAAGACATCGTTGTCGACGATTTGCCTGGCCCATTCGCGGGAAGATGCGTGGGGCAGTCCCTGAACAAGCATGGCAGCCAGACTCATGATCAAGAGGAATACCGTGTTCACTATTAGCTACTCCTTTTGACCAATGTTACGCTCGTCGAATGCGGCAACTCATTGTAATTTTCTTCACTGTTTTTCTCGCTGAGATAGGCGACAAGACCCAGCTTGCAACCATGATCTTTGCCACAGACAGGAGCACGGGCAGGCTCGGCATTTTTATTGCCGCCTCGACGGCTCTGGCGGCGTCAACACTGCTTGCCGTAGTTGCGGGGGAGTTCATTACGCGATTCATCCCGGCATCTACGCTGAAACTCGCGGCAGGAGTGGGGTTCATTGCCGTCGGGCTCTGGACGCTCGTCTCAGCGTCGCGGTAACTGCCGATGCTTCGATCCCCTGAGCCTTCCCGCTCGTGCTAGTCTCTTGATGTGAACTTGCAAGCGCCGATTTTCCTGGAGGGCGCCCTGGCCGGGAAACATGAAGGAAAACGAAAAGATAATTGACCGCTGGATCGAGTCGGCTACCTACTGGGAAAAGCACCGCGACACCATCGACGCCATGTTCGCACCAGTCACCCAGGCACTGATCCAGGATGGGGCTGCCGGACAGGTCGCCGGGAAAACTATTCTGGATGTGGCGACGGGCCAGGGTGAGCCGGCCCTGACCCTGGCACGTTTAGCCGGCCCCACAGGCAGCATTTTTGGAGTGGATCCCGTTCCGGCAATGGTGGAAGCCGCTCGCCGGGAGGCTACCAGGAGACAACTGACAAACGTGCAGTTCCAGGTTGCGTTCGCCGATAGCCTGCCATTCCCAGCCAATACCTGTGATGTGGTACTGAGCCGCTTCGGGGTCATGTTCTTTCCGTCACCACTCGAAGGCATTCGCGAAATGTTGCGAGTGTTGAAGCCCGGAGGCGGAATTGCGGCAGCGGTATGGGGCTTTGCCGATCGGAATCCATTTCATTACATCTTCTCCCGGGTCATGGACCGATACGTCCCCTCGCCTCCGCCGGAGCCTGGTGCACTCGACGCGTTTCGTTTTGCCGTGCCGGGCGAGTTACTCAACGTGTTCCAGATGGCCGGCGCCGTGGAGACGTCTGAACGCCTCGTGCAATTCCAGATTCAAACTTCCCTTTCCCCGGAAGACTTCTGGACGATGCGCTGCGACATTTCGGAAAAGTTTCGCTCGAAACTGGCCGGGCTCACTGCCGATCAAGCTGCGGAAGTCCAGCAAGAGGTTCTCACGGCCACTCGCACGCACTCAGCGAACGATCTAATCAGCTTTCCCGCCGAGATCCACGTTGTGAGCGGCAGGAAGCTTTAGCCTTGATGTCCTCATCGCGCCAGATATTTGCTTTGCTTCAGGTATCGGCAACGACATAAACTGACAATCAGAACTTGTGAAGGAGTTCATCGATGCCAAAAAGTTCGCGGCCGACAGGAAATAAGCGCGCTCGTGAAAAGGCGCAAGTCGAACGAAATCAAGAGAAGCACAAGCGCCGGCTGGAACGGCGTGACCGCAAAGCGACCGAAGGTCCGCGACTGGCCGGCGAGGAAGATCCGGATATTGCCGGAATTCGTCCAGGACCGCAGCCGCGCGATCCCGAATGGCTCGATCTCGATGAACCTGCTGAAGAAGACGGCGAAGCCGACCCCGGCCAGTAAGAGGAGTTTTCGCTCAACACCGGGCATCATTGGCCTCTATTGCAGTGATTGCAGTGACGTTGACAACATAAGTTAATCCAAGGCTTGGAGCCTCTAGTCTCTGTCCGGACGGTCGTTTTAACCCGCCTTTTGCAAAGCCACTGGCCGGGTTCGTTACTTCCCCCGTTTTGCGGCCCAACTGCTATCTTAACCAACATGGTCGATTCGTACTTGTTACTCTTCGCCGCGGCGTTCGGCGCCGGGGTCATGAACTCGGTGGCCGGAGGTGGAACGTTTCTAACGTTTCCGGCACTGGTCTTCACCGGCGTGCCTTCGATAATTGCCAACGCGACCAGCACTGTTTCCCTTTTTCCGGGCGCGTTTGCGAGCGCATGGGCGTATCGGAAGGACCTGACGGCGATGCGTGGAGTACCGCTCAAAGCCGCGCTCGCAGTCAGCGTCGCGGGCGGGATGATCGGAGCGTCGTTGCTGCTTTACACTTCTGAAACGACCTTCGACTTCATTATTCCGTGGCTGCTCCTCTTTGCGAGCACGATCTTCGCGTTCGGTCCACGTTTCACGAAAACGCTGGAAGGGCGGTCGCTGGACAATCCCAAAGCTCTGATCATTTTTCAGTTTCTGGCGGCAATCTATGGCGGATACTTCGGCGGCGCCGTGGGAATCATCCTCCTGGCTCTTTGGAGCATGATCGGCATCACCGATATCCACGCAATGAATGCGAGCAAGACGCTGCTGGGCGGCACAATGAACGCGGCTGCAGTGATCTTGTTCATCGCAGCCGGGAAAGTCTGGTGGCCTCAAACCGCTGTCATGCTGATCGCCGCCGTGACAGGCGGATACGTGGGCGCCCGCATGGCAAAGCGCACCAATGCGAAACTGGTGCGTTCATTCATCACAGTGCTCTGCTTCACGGTAACGATCATCTTCTTTGTTCGCGCCTGAGCGGGTATGCACGGCAGAGACGGCAGAGAAGGATATCGACGAGGGATTGGTTTTGGGCTGGCATACGGATTCTTCCTGGCTGCCGCGTCTCTTGCGGTCCACGTCGGGTCGGGACTGGATTCGACTGAATTGACCTTTTACCGCGGCGCGGCCGGGTTCCTCTTTTTCTTCTGTGCGGCCACGCGCAGCAGGTATCTGCTTGTCCAGAAATCCGCCTGGCCACTGTGGCTTCGAACGATCGCATCGTCCATTTCAATCCTCTGCTATTACTGGACGCTCCAGGCGACCGATATCGGCATTGCGTCTTCGCTGCTGAACCTGGCGCCGGTATTCGTTATTTTTCTTGCCGCCATATTCCTCTCTGAACACATTTCGATATCCGAAGTCGTGGCAGTGCTTGTCGCCGTAGCCTCAGTTACGACCCTGGGCGCAGGTATTCCCACTACCGTGTGGCTTGTCGGACTCTGCGGCTCCATTACCGGCGCGACATCGTTCACTGCGTTGAGAGCTTCCGCGCAGCGGTTTGATGCGGCGGTCGTGGTGTGGATGCTCAGCCTCTTCCTGGTCATCACGTCACTCGTAGTCAAACAGGGGCACCTTCAGTTACCGGTTCTCGGCCAGCTGCCCGTGATCGCCGGCGTTTGCCTGTTCGGCGTAACTTCGCAGTTTTTCCAAACCAGGGCATACACATTCCTCCCGGCCGCCATTGCGAGCGCCTTTGGGCTG
The DNA here is from genome assembly GCA_945861845.1 of Candidatus Sulfopaludibacter sp. SbA3. Lineage (GTDB taxonomy): Bacteria > Acidobacteriota > Terriglobia > 20CM-2-55-15 > 20CM-2-55-15 > CAMBFR01. The sequence continues at coordinate 5,462 of CAMAWS010000068.1, forward strand.
ACGTCCGTGTTGTGGGGTTTCTTCTTTGATGTCGCGCTCTTCGGCAAGCACGCCACCTCGTTTCAAATTGCGGGCTATGTTTCGTTTATCGCCGCGATCGGCGTGCTGGTTTACCTGAGAAACGCATATCCGGGAAATCGAAAGGCTCCCGTGAATTAGACTATTCAAAGGAGGATTCATGGCCATTTTCCTGATTCACTACGATCTGTACTCCAGGCCGGACGTCGAGTACCCCACCCTCATACCCAAGCTCACGAAACTCGGCGCACGCCGGCTTACGTCCAGCGCATGGGCGCTGAAATCCGATAAGCCAATAGCGGAACTGCGGGATGAAGTCGAGATTTGTGCGTTGACGGGAGACCGCATCCTCATCGTTCAGCTTGAGGACTGGCGTACCGTGAATACCATGATCACGATCGATTCAATCGCGGAATAGACCGGAAACCGCTAAACTGGTGCATTCATCAACTTCATCTATGGAGTGGAACTATGAACCGCGAACTCTTTCAACAGAACATTCTTGAACTCATACGGCGTACGTCGGCGTTTTTGCCGCCGGATGTCGAGAGCGTCATTCAATTTCACCGCAAGCTCGAGGCGTCGGGATCGAAAGCCGATTTCGCTCTCGAATTAGTGGCTCAAAATATCGGGCTGGCAAAGGCAAAGTCGCTGCCGATATGCCAGGACACCGGAACGATCAGTTTCTACTTCGAAACACCGGCCGGGGTGGATCAGATCGAGCTCGAAGAGCTGTGCAAGACTGCGGTCAAGGACGCAACGAAAAAGGGCTACCTTCGCCAGAACTCGGTGGACAGCGTGGATGGCAAGAATTCCGGGGACAACCTTGGCCCGGGCAGCCCCGTGTTTCACTGGAAGCAGACGCGGGAGCCTCACATCGACGTTCGATTGATACTCAAGGGCGGCGGCTGCGAAAACATGAGCGCCCAGTACAGCCTTCCGGCCGAAATCCAGGGCAAGCGCGTTGATCGAGACATCGAAGGAGTGCGGGCCTGTATTCTCGATGCCATCTGGAAGGCGCAGGGAAAAGGTTGCGGCCCCGGATTTATCGGCGTGGCGATTGGCGGCGATCGCGCATCAGGCTACGACTTCGCGAAGCACCAGCTGCTCAGGACCGTGGATGATTCGAATGCCGATCCCGTCCTGGCCCAACTCGAAGCCCGTGTCATGAAGGAAGCAAACACCCTCGATATCGGCCCGATGGGCTTTTCCGGCAAATTCACGGTGGGCTGCGTGAAAGTCGGCAAGCTGAACCGGTTGCCCGCGTCGTTTTTCGTCACGGTTGCATACATGTGCTGGGCTTACCGCCGCCGTGGCGCACTTCTCGATCTAAACGGCAACGTCGCGGAATGGCTGTACCAGGCGCCCCACGAGTTCCAGAAAGAAGAGCCGATGCCCGATCTCACGCTGCCGGCCGGCGCCGTGGTTCGGCTGCAGACTCCGCTGCAGGATGCGGACATCCGGAAGCTGAAGGTCGGCGACGTGGTCCTCCTGGACGGCGTGGTCTTTACCGGACGCGATGCGGTTCACAAATACCTGCACGACGGCGGCGAACTCGATGTCATCAAGAACGGCGTTATCTATCACTGTGGTCCCGTCGTTCTCAAAGAAGGAAGCGAGTACCGCGTAGTCGCTGCCGGCCCCACAACTTCGATACGAGAAGAGCCTTACCAGGCCGACATCATTAAAAAGTTCGGAATTAAGGCCGTGATCGGCAAAGGCGGCATGGGCGCCAAAACACAAAAGGCATGCCAGGAAAACGGCTGTGTCTATCTCCACGCTATTGGTGGAGCGGCCCAGATTTATGCGGAATGCATTAAGCGCGTGCTGAGCGTCAGGTTGGAACAGTTCGGCAGTCCCGAAGCGGTATGGGAACTCGAAGTCCGAAACTTCCCGGCCGTGGTCACCATCGACAGCCACGGCAACAATCTGCAGCAGGTTGTTACCGACAAGTCGCGGGAGTTGCTCGCAGCGGCTCTGTGAGGGAATAATTCGGGGACAGACGTATAAATCACTCGATTACGGTTCACGGTGTCTTCGCGAATCTGTGGAGCAGAAGGCGATGAAAGGCCCCGCGGAGACAGCCGGGATCATAAGTTCCGCGACGTGTCGCAGGCAGATCAGTTTCTATAAAGGCTTTCAGTCCGAAATAGGAACATGGTAGTACAGGAACCGACCGTTACTTATCCGGAAGAACATTTTCAGAGTGCGAGAGTCGCGCGCGGTAAACAGAACAATCTGCGCATATCTGCGTTCCGTAATCGCTTGGTGGACTGGTCCGCATTGTACACAGAGGTTGAACGGTTTGGGCTTGGCGAACAGAGCATCGCAACGACCGGCTAATCGGCCGCCCGAGCCGACCGCTGAAAAACGCTACGGCTCAGCGCCAATCCATTGGGCCGCAAAGAAGAATCGATGACCACGGCGTACATCAGCTACTACGACGTCATTAACGAGGAAAAGGCCAAGTACTTCATGGAGGCTTGCGCCCAGATTCTTGCCCAGACCAAAGCAACGCAACTGTATTTCCTATTCTCATCGACCGGCGGCTCTGTGGACGCTGGTGTCGCCTTGCATAACTTCCTCCGCGCCCTGCCTGTTTCACTTGTAATGCACAACACCGGCAGCATTGATTCGATTGCCAATGTTGTCTTCTTGGCTGCCACAGTTGTGCGCACCCCATGTCATAATCGCGCAGGAGTGACACGTGATAATGCGGTTCGAGTGGGAAGCGGAGAAAGCTGCCGTGAATCTCGACAAGCACAAAGTATCGTTCGAGGAGGCGGCCACCGTCTTTGGCGATCCACTTGGAAGGATCGTGGGTGATCCTCGGCACTCAGTCGGCGAGCGACGCTTCGTTTTGATGGGCCGGTCCGACCGGCAGCGACTCCTGGCCGTCATGTATGCGGAACGACGAGAGGCTATCCGTATCATCAGCGGTCGCCGTGCGACTCGTAGTGAACGGAGAAATTATGAAGAGCGTTAAGAGATCAAAAAAGGCGGTTTCACAAGTCGGTCCAGACGAAATTCTTCCGGAATATGACTTCAGCCGATCGCGACCAAACAAGTATGCCTCGCGATACAAAAAGGGGGCGCTCGTGGTGACGCTTGATGCGGAGGTTGCTCAGGTGTTTCAGAGTGCGGAGAACGTTAATGAAACGCTTCGGTCACTGGCGCGAATCATCCAGGCCGACCGGAACCGTCAGTCGAACAAGGCGCCCGGTGCATAACAAGTTGCTGCGCCAATCCGACGACGCCTACAGCCAGGTTTTATTCACCCACCCGTCGAGATCGTAGTCTGCGAGGCAATCGTCGACGAGTTTGATGCACTGATCGAAGGCGCCGGTGCGGCGGGCGAAGTTCACCACGTCAACGCGGACCTGCTCGTGATTGCCGGCGTAATTCCGCTCGTAAAGTTCGTGCCGTCCGCCGAATTCGGTTCCCAGTGCATCCCATACCAGCTTGAACAATTTGATTCGTTCGAGCGCCGTGCTACCCGTTCCACGATAGTACTGATCGATGAGCGGACGCAGTTCGGGGTTCGCCAGATCTTCGCGGCCTGATGGAACGACCAGCGGTGCGCCTCCAAGCACGTTTTCAACAATGCCCTTCACCGTCGGCCACGAGGAGGTCGCAAACATTCGCAATGTCGCCGCGTAATCGCCGCGCGGCATGAGGGAACCGCCCGGCCCTTCCTGCGGCTCCGTCGCCATCGCCGTAGTCATAGCCCAGAGGAGCGTGCGCCATGCGGTGACCTCGCCCAGCGCGGCCTGCACACCACGAAAACCATCGGTTCCATTGATCGCCAATCCTTTGGCAAGCAACCCGGTCATGAAGTCGAGCTTTACTGCAAGCCGTGTACCGGCCTGGAAGTTGTACCGGTTGAAAAATCCGGATGCGGCGTAGAACGAATTTGCCCGTTGTGTGTCTCGATAGACCAGGAAGTTTTCCCACGGGATCAGCGCGTTGTCGAAGATCAACACCGAGTCGTTCTCGTCGAAGCGGCTCGATAGAGGATGATCGAACGGACTGTGGGCGTTTTTCTCGTAAGACGGCCGGCAAAGAAGTTTGGTTCCCGGCGTGTCCATGGGCGCAATGAACACCAGCGCAAAATCTTCGGCCTTGCCTGCCTCGAGGCTCACCGCGCTGTTTTGAGCGACGAATGTCGCGTTGGTCAGCGCCGATCCCGTCGCCAGCATCTTCGCGCCGCTTACAATCACGCCCGCATCGGTCTCGCGGACAACGTGAAGGAAAACATCCGCCACTTCGTGAACCGGCTTGTTACGGTCCACCGGCGGATTGATCAGCACATGATTCATGAACAGCGCCTTCGAGGCGTAGCGGCGATACCATTGCCGTCCGTTTTCATCGTACGGCGCATAGAACTCCGGGTTTGCGCCAAGCGTGGCCATGAAGGCGGCCTTGTAGTCCGGCGTGCGGCCCATGAAGCCGTAACTGAGCCGCGACCACAGGGCTATCGCGTCGCGAGCGGCAAGCAGTTCGCTGACGGAGTAGCTGGCAGTGAAAAACCGGTGCGTTCGGATGCCGTGACGATCGACCATGGTCAGCTGGTCGCGCGTCGCCGGGTCATGAAAGGAGTCATAAAGCCGCGCTATGGAGCGCGCCGCATTGCGAAACGCCGGGTGGGAAGTGACGTCGGGAATGCGCTCCCCATACAGGTAGACAGCGCGGTCGTCACGAAGGCTCTCGAGGTACTCCGCGCCCGTCATCAATTCATCCACGACTGCTGTTCTCGATGGTTCCGTCGTCTTCATGCCGTTGAGTTTACTGTATTTTCAATACCGGGAAGTAGTCACTGAATCCGGCCGCCAGGGTTCAGGCCGCTTGGCACGCGCGACGGAATCGTCTTGTCGAACGAATCGTCATTCAGCGCATTGAGGAACTCGATGTGGCGCAGGCGGTATCCTTGTTACCCGAGAGAATGGTATCCCAGAAGACCAATCGCCCCAGCGCAACCTTGCCCGAAGTAAGCGGATCGTCCTGCGGCGACTTCACCGCCGGCGGCAGGGCCAACAGGGCACCCTGGCTCTGGCTCTCCTGGGCAGCGAAGAGAAGAACTACGACGATCGTAATTCCAACGATAGTCACAGCAAGTAACTTCTTCATGGGCGGAAAGCGTATCCATCTTT
>CAMAWS010000069.1 GCA_945861845.1 Candidatus Sulfopaludibacter sp. SbA3
GCGGTTTCCTAAACCGGAGGTCGGCAGTTCGAATCTGCCCGGGGCTATTGAGCTAAATCAATGAATGGTATTGGGCGAATTGGACCCTGAAAGGTTGGAGTGCAGGCAGCTCGTTCACGCAGCAAGCGCCATCGCCTTCACACGTTCAAGAACGCTTACTAGTTCGTCAACCTCTGCCGATGCGAAGAGCCCATCGGGACCTTGTGGCGTAAGGTCCGTGAACGGTGATTCATAAAGTCGCGAGGCATCCATCACGCCGTGCTCGGTGAGATGATTCACGATCAGGTTTGCAAACTCGATTTGGTTCGCGCTCAGAGCTTTGCCGGTCAGAAAACCAGCCATAGCCTCTTTCGCCGCCTCTCGATCAAGTCCGACGAGCGAGCGAACAAAGAGCCCGAGACCCTGTGACATTGCCTTGGCGCGGTTGATATCTTCAGGCCCACCAAGCCCACTCTCGCTGAGCATTCGTTCCAACTCCGTAAGGTCTGCCGCCGTGAGCGCCCTGTTCATGCGCAGTTTATGGACCGCGATGTGATCCTGGTGATCCCTCAGAAACGCCTGCGCTTTGGCCCGAAACTTTTCGAAACCAGCGCCATCAGCCAATCCGGGCAACTCGACATTTGTCGAAGCTCCCATCACGTCCTCGAAGTCCGAGTAGATTGGCTTGCGCTTCTGCTTCTCGATAAACTTCACCAGATCGCGCAACCGACGCCGGGCCGTTTCCAGCATGGGTGCGGTAACGTCCTCCCACCACTCATCGGTTTGGACTTCATGAATCAGCGGCATCTGTTCTCGGACCATCGGAATCGACTCCTTTTCTTCCAGGAGTCCGGCAATCTCCTTCATCTGATCGCGCAACCGTTCAAACGCGGGCTCCGATCGCAACAACGCAAGTTGAAGGTTCAGCATGAGGAAATCGAACCGCTTCGCCTCTTCACCATCAGGCTCCACTTCCGACGGTAGCCCGGCCACCTCACGCGACAGGTCGGCAATTTCTTCGGGCGTCAAGGTGACCCATGATTCGTCCTTGGCGTATTTCTCCACAAGCCGGCGCTTCGGTCTGACGATGAAGTTGTTCAGGTTCATTGCAGCCACGAGATCGTGCAACAGTTTAGAGATTGTTCCGCGCAAAGCGGAATGGCTTTCCATGGAAGAAGGTTCGCCACCATTTACAAGCAGGCGGTCGAGTTCATGCAGCAGCTCGAGCCTCGCTGTGAAGAGCTTCTTTGCCAGCGATGCAGCAAGCGAGCCCTCGGTTCCTTCGACGTCCTGGCTGAAGAACTCCGAATTCTGGCAATAATCGAAGATGTAGAAGAACTGCTTGTCTTGCCCGGGCGCAAACAGATCCGGGCACAGGCGCGTGCCGCGCCCAACCATTTGCCAGAACTTGGTTTTCGACCGGACCAGCTTAAAGAACACCAGGTTGAGCACCTCCGGAATATCAATGCCCGTGTCGAGCATGTCTACCGAGAGCGCCAGGTGCGGCATCTTTTCCTTGTTCGAGAAGTTGTCGATCAGGCTTTGGGCGTATTCGGTCTTGAATGTGATGACCCGCGCGAACTCACTTCTGAGATGCGGATAGTTGGCGTTAAACCGGTCAGCGATAAAATCCGCGTGGGCCTGATTCTTCGCAAACAGGATGGTCTTACCCAAACGGTCCCCGATGCGTCGAATGCTACGTGTCTGGTAGTACCGCTCAACGATCAGCGGGTTGATCTCGGCCATGGCGAGGGACTTCCGGCTGGCGCGCCGCTGGATAACAAGTTCCAACTCAGACTTCTTGTAGAAGCCTTGCACTCGACGCGGTGGGTAGTTGGCATCGTCCCATATGCTTGAAGCGCGACCAGCGCAGAGCGTCGTAGGAGCTTCCCTTGGAATCGTTGCCTTCAGGAAACACACGCCGCTCCATCGGCCTTTTCAGCCGTGAGGACTTGTTCTCTTCCAGCGTATGCAGGTCATCCAGTCTGCGCAGGAACAGCAGGTAGGTAATCTGTTCGGTGACTTCGAGATACCGCCTGACCAGAAAGCGTCCCAGATGCGGTCGATTTGACTCTTGATGTCGCCCGTAATCATGTCCTCTCCGTTGGGTTGTGCGTGCGCAGGATAATCCCGTTCGTCGCCCAGCAGCACCCGGCGTTGTGCGCCTTTCGCGACGGAATTCCTCCGCGCCTGCTTGTTCGGTTGAGACGACCGTCGGACGACCAGGTTGAAGTTACCGATGGATGATACAGATTGCCGAGGAAACGGCCAAACGGAAATAAAGGCCGAACCGCGCCTTGTTTGGCTCGATGAAACGCGCGCTACTTCAGTGTTCGCGAATGCCAGTACCCCGGCGACCGCCGGTCGTGGGCAAACGCGAGAATTCGGATTGCGTCCGGCAATTCAAGATACACAACGTGGAACGGGAATCGTCGCACGGGTACGTGGCGTACCGGTAAGCTCAGCGGGACACCTGGAACTGGAGCGCCCGCTTCGGGGAAGAGTGCGATGAACTCCAATGCCGCATCGATGGCTTCCAGAAACTCGATGCCCAAGCCGCTCCGTCGTTGCTCGTACCATTGGGCCGCATCTTCCAGCTCAGTAGAGGCTTCGGGCTCCGAGCGGAACCCGCGTGTCACTGGTTCGTCAGACCGTGGACAATACGAGTACGCACGTCTTCCCAAGGTTCGCCGACAGACTCACCGGACAACACACGTTGAGCCCGCCGCTCGATCTCAGCCGCCCAGGCAGCCTGGACTGCGGCCGGATCTTCGGTCGCCGGGTCATCAAGGCTCGCTAATAATTCGGCGGCAACGTCGGCGCGCTCTTCAAGGGAAAGTGTCAAGGCTTCGCGAAGCAAAGTTTGCGCTCGGTCACTCATGCGGTCATTGTAAGCCCATGGCCGATCTGCCAACAAGCCGCTGCTCTCCGCAGACGGTAACGCATCATAGGAAATCGGAATAAGACATGGCCCTGAATCCCATCGTCTTCACCGAGCAGGTCGTTCGAAGCTTCCTTCGGTACCAGTTGGCCTCTTTTCCGTTTGCAGTATTGGTGCGATTGGCGCCGAAATTGGCCACGGGAGCGACCTCTCGTTCGCTTGGTCCTTTGGTCATTCCCTCCGATAAACTTTCTTTGCGCTCGAACATGTTTGGCATAAAGTAGGCCGACAAAAGGAGGAACGATGAACGCTATTCTGATTGCGATGCTTTTGCTTCCCCTGGCTCAGGGTCCGGCAGGTGACGCTGCAGCCGGAAAAACTCTCTGGACGAGCAACAATGCTTGCAGCAATTGCCACGGCAACAACGGTGAGGGCATGTTTGGTCCGGATCTTGCCGGCCATCAACTGACCCTCGCGCAGTTCATGCGTGCGGTGCGGCAGCCGTGGGGCGTTATGCCCAGATTCACTCCCGAGAAGAATTTCAGCGATCAGGACGTGGCCAATCTCGCGGCATACATGGCGAGCTTGCCCAAGGTTGCGGCTCCGGGAGCCTGGCGCACTCCCATTCCTCCTAATGCCAGCGACAGGCACGCGCTCCTTATTGCCAATGGCTGCGGCCAGTGCCACGGCGCCGTGATGGGGAATCCACGCAGAGATGCGGGTGGCGAAGGCGCGGATTTTGAATGGTTCAAATCGATGGTGTATACGCACACCACAGCGATGGGGGACCAGGCCCGCCTGCGGATGGGTAATTACTCGCCGACGCGATTGCCGGAAGTTGCATTGCGGCAGATCTGGGAATTCATGACCGTCGAGGCTGGCCTTCGCGTGCCCATCACGGGCCAGATCAGCGCCGGATCTTCTGGCGATAAAGGGACCACCTTCACGTTGACCGTGAGTAATGCCGGGATAGCGGGCAAGGGGCGTACGGCCGAAAACCTCACAGTCTCATTGACACTGGCTCCGGAGGTTACGGTTGCGGCCAATACCGGCGCTGCCTACCAGGGCGTCAAACGTGATGCGAAGAACGCCGAGACCGCAGTGTGGAACCTGCCCAGCCTGGCTGCAGGAGACAAGCGGGTCTACACTTTGACAGTTTCGGGCGCGAGCGCATCAACGGGAGTCACCGGAGGAAATATCGGTTGGGCCAAGCCAGTGCTCGGAGATGGAACAACAGACTTCCTCGCGGTGCAGGCGCCTCGGCCGGCCCAGGCCGCCAGGTAGATTCAGGGAGTCTCTCCCCGATACTCCACTTCGTAAGTCAGTGCTGTGGGCGCGGGGCTTCAGCCCCGTGCCACGTTCCAGAAAATTATTGGTAACTATTCAGCAGGTTGCAGATTCAGCTGAGAATTGAAAAATGATTAGTGATTAATGATTAATACCTTTCGACAAATCGGCAAATGGCAGAGCGGTTGAATCGGTCAAGTGCAATACTCATTAATCACTAATCATTTTTCAGTTCTCATCGGTGTGAAGCTGAATAGTTACAATTATTGTTTGATCCTGGCACGGGGCTGAAGCCCCGCGCCCACAGCGTATCTACCTACGCCCTTCGCTATTCCAGCATCCCCAGCGCGCGTTTCCAGTACTCGATCTCGTTCTCGCAGTCCTTGCATGCCTGTGCGTGCGCTTCCCACACGGCGCGCTCGTCAGAAGTCAGGCGGCCTTCGATCAGATCCAGGGCTGTTTCGGCAGTCAGATGCATCATTCGTTTGTAATAGAAGCCCTTTGTACACTAAACTAACTGGTTTTCAGATACGAGTTTAGGGAGGATTTGTGGCGCGCACTAAAATGACTCGTCATGACCTGAAGGTTCAGGATGAGATCACGTCCACACTGCGAAGTTTTATAGATGGCGCCTATGCGCACAAAAGGGAAGTCATAGGCACTGTTTCTGCCCTGGTGGTTATTGGCCTCGTTTTAATTGGCTGGAGCGTCTATTCGTCGAGTCGAAATGCGAGTGCCCAGGATCAGTTATCCCTGGCGATCACCGCGTTCGGCAATCCCGCTATTCCTACGGATAAGGAACGGTACGAGAAGACGATTGTGGAAGCCCAGAAGACCTATGACGCGTACGGCTCAATGCCTGTCGGCATTATTGCGCAGTACTACATTGGCCTCAGCCAGGAAGGGCTGGGTGACACGACCAAAGCCACCGAGACGCTGCAGCAGGTAATCGACCGCGGGGACGACAGCGTCAAGGGTGTTGCCCGATTCGCGCTGGGAGGCATTTACAGAAAACACGGCAACTTCGCCAAGGCTATTGAGATCTATAAGCAACTCTTTGATAGCGGCGGATACTCGAAGGCTGCAGTGACATTTGAGCTGGCGCAACTTCACGAGTTGAACAACCAACCGGATCAGGCCAAGGATTATTATCAGAAAGTAGTTGCGGAACACGCGGACTCACCCTTCCGTGCGCCAACTGACGAGGCCATGAAGCGCCTCGGAGTGACGCCTGCACCTCCGGCGGCGCAGGCACCTCCTGCGGCTCCCGCGGCAAAATAGGTTTTTCGAGTTCCCCGCCACCGCCATCCCGGCGGGGCGGGCATCCGATTGAAAAATGAAGCAGTATTTCATAGAACTCAATGACCTGACTGGGGATAAGGTTTCGGTACAGGGCTCGTTTGAGCCTGGTCTTATCGACTTTTCCGGCGAGAACCTGCAGCAGGTTGGGATTATGGACTGGTCCATCGCTGCGGAACGAGCCGGCGAAGAAATTCGAGTGGTGGGATCGCTCAAGACGAACGTTGAACTTCCGTGTTCGCGTTGCCTTGAGGCAGCGTGCTGCGAGGTCGTGAAACCATTTGACCTGTTCTTTCGGCAGCGCGATGCATTGATGTTCGATGAGGACGAAGAGGTAGAACTGGACGATAAAGAGACGAGCACGGCGTTTTTCACCGGGACAAAGTTGGCGATCAGCGAGATTTTGCGCGAGCAATTGCTGCTGGCTCTTCCGATGAAGCCGCTTTGCAAGGTAGACTGCAAGGGTCTTTGTCCATCCTGCGGGTCGAATCTTAATGTTAATACGTGTCAGTGTCCCCAGGAGCAGTTCAGTCCCCACATGGACAAGTTGCTGGAATTAAAAAAACGATTAGAAGAGCGGAGTTCCTAAGATGCCAAATCCAAAACGACGACATTCGAAGGCGCGCAAAAATAGCCGCCGGGCCCATGATCATTTGACGACGAGATCTCTATCTGAATGCCCCAATTGCCACGAAATGAAAATGCCTCATCGTGTCTGCCCTTCCTGTGGGCACTACAAGGATCGGGAAGTCATCGAAACAACGGAAAAATAAATGATCAGGATCGCAGTCGACGCGATGGGCAGCGATCACGCGCCTCTTCCCGAGGTTGAGGGCGCTGTCCAGGCTGCCGCCCAGTACGGGGTCGCCATCGTGCTCGTCGGCTTGGAGGAGCGTATTCGCGAAGCTCTCCAGAAGCACGATGCCGCCGGCCTCCCTATTGAAGTCGTCCATGCCAGCGAAGTGATCACGATGGAAGACTCGGCCGCTACGGCCGCCCGCCGCAAGAAAGACTCGTCCATTCGGGTTGCAGCCCGGCTTATGCGCGATGGGGACGTGTCCGGCGTGGTCAGCGCTGGAAACACGGGTGCGGTGATGGCCACGGTCAAGATGGTGCTGGGCACACTGCCTGTAGTCGACCGGCCGGCCCTTTCCACGGTTCTTCCCACGCAGAAGGGGAAGCCCGCCATCCTTCTCGATGTGGGGGCCAATGTCGATTGCAAGCCGCACCACCTGGAACAGTTCGCCATCATGGGCGACATCTATTCACGTACAGTCTTTGGAATCCGGCGTCCCCGGGTCGGTTTGCTGTCGATTGGCGAAGAGGCCTCGAAGGGTAACGAACTTACAAAGGAAGCGTTCAAGTCGTTGAAGCTGGCTCCGATCAACTTTCTCGGGAATGTCGAGGGCCGCGACATCTTCAAGGGCGACGTCGATGTCATCGTGTGTGACGGTTTTACCGGTAACGTGGCCCTCAAGCTGAGCGAGGGTCTAATCGAGACTTTTACAGCAATGCTCGGCGAGGAACTTCAGAAAACCCTGGCGGCAAAGGTCGGCTATATCTTTGCGCAGAAGGCTTTTCGCCAGTTCAAGCAGCGCCTGGATTATTCCGAGTACGGCGGGGCCCCGCTATTGGGTATGAATGGAATTACCATCGTCTGTCATGGACGTTCCAAGGCGAATGCCATCAAGAACGCGGTCCGCGTCGCGAACGAGTTCTGCAAGCACAACGTGAACCAGGTTATCGAAACGGAATTTCACAAACTGGGCCTGTCAAAAAACGCCACCGTAACATGAAAATTGCCTTCGTTTTTCCCGGCCAGGGATCCCAGTATGCCGGTATGGGCCAGGCGATAGCCGAAAAGTATCCGGTTGCCCGGGCTGCCTTCGAAGAAGCGGATCGAGCGCTGAACTTTGGGATTTCGCGCCTTTGTTTTGAGGGTCCGGAAGAGGACCTGAAGCTGACCGAGAATACACAGCCCGCAATTCTTGCGACATCGATCGCTGTGTTTCGAGTCCTGGAAGAACGCGGAATTCGGCCTGATTTCGTTGCGGGCCACAGTCTCGGTGAATATTCGGCCCTGGTCGCCGCGGGTTCCATGGGATTGAGCGATGCAGTTGGCCTGGTGCGGCGGCGGGGACGCTACATGCAGGAAGCGGTGCCGGTTGGAGTGGGCGCCATGGCGGCGCTTCTGGGATTGGACCTGGCCGCCGTGCAGTCCGTATGCGACCGCGCGGCCGAAGGCCAGGTCATATCTCCTGCGAACCTGAACTCTTCGGGCCAGATTGTGATTGCAGGGAATCGTGAGGCGGTGGAGCGTGCGTTGATACTGGCAAAGGAGGCCGGCGCCAAGCGCGCCATTCCGCTGCCCGTGAGCGCGCCATTCCATTGCGCGCTGATGAAGCCGGCGGAGGAGCGATTGGGTGTCGACCTGGACAATCTCGAATTTGCGGACCTTCGATGCCCGTTGGTAACAAATGTCGATGCGCTTCCGATCCAAACCGGAAGCGAAGCTCGCAGTGGTTTGAAGCGCCAGGTGTCGCGCCCCGTGCGCTGGCAGGAGAGTGTTCAGAGGCTGCTGGATGAAGGCGTGCGCACCTTCGTCGAAGTAGGTCCCGGAAAAGTCTTGCTGGGCCTGATTCGCAGCGTCGATAAGTCGGTTACACTGCTGAATGCCGATGACGAGAATTCGGTGGAAAATGCGTTAAGCGCACTCCTATAATTTCAGGTTCGCTCCCGCGAATATGCGGACGCAGTGTTGATCAAGAAAACAAGAGGAGAGAAGAATGGCTTCTTCAGTCGAAGATAAAGTTAAACAGATCATCGTCGAGCAGCTCGGTGTGGACGAGTCGGAAGTTACTCCGACCGCTTCTTTCATTGATGATCTTGGTGCTGATTCGCTCGATACAGTTGAACTCGTAATGGCCTTGGAAGAGGGATTCGGGATAGAGATTCCCGATGAAGACGCCGAGAAAATTACCACGGTCAAGGATGCGATCAATTACATCGAGGGGCACCTGCCCAAGACATAGGACCAGCGGCTGCGAATGCAAGACCAACTTGAAGGGTGAGCGCGAAAGCGTGAAACCCTGGGCGTTGGCGCAGCGATCAAGAAAATGAACGAATTGCAGAAAAGAAGAGTCGTCGTTACCGGCGTCGGGCTGGTTACGGCGCTGGGAACAGGAACTGAGGAAACCTGGAAAGGTTTATGTGAAGGGCGCAGTGGCGTTACGGCCATCACGCGCTTCGACACGACTCAGTTCTCGACAAGGATTGCCGCTGAGGTCAAGGACTTCGATCCGTTGCGATGGTGCGAAAAGAAAGACGTCAAGAAGATGGATAGCTTTATCCATTACGCGGTGGCGGCGGCTGACTTTGCAATGAAGCAGTCCGGGCTCGAGATTACGGATGAAATCCGGGAACGCATCGGCGTATTCATCGGTTCGGGAATCGGCGGATTCGCGATCATTGAGCGCGAACATACGGCATTGCTTGAGGGCGGGCCGCGCAAGATATCCCCGTTCTTTATACCATCCAGCATCATTAACCTTGCGGCCGGACAGGTTTCGATACGGTTCGGCGCCAGGGGCCCGAACTCGGCGCCATGCACGGCCTGCTCCTCGGGCGCACACGCGGTCGGGGACGCATTCCGGGCGATTTCCCGTGGCGATGCCGACGCAATGATAGCCGGAGGCTCCGAAGCCGCGATCACGCCCATGGGGGTCGGTGGTTTTGCGGCGATGCGCGCGCTCTCCACTCGAAATGATGATCCGTTGCGCGCGTCCCGGCCTTTCGATAAGGACCGCGACGGATTTGTCGTCGGAGAAGGCGCTGGCGTGGTCATCCTTGAAGAATTGGAAATGGCAAAGAAACGCGGCGCAACAATTCTTGCCGAACTGGTCGGTTACGGCATGAGTGGCGACGCCTACCACATCACGCTCCCTCCCGACGACGGCAGGGGCGCCGTGCGCGTCATGTTGAATGCAATTACCGATGCAGGAATCAAGCCCGAAGACGTGGACTACATCAACGCGCATGGAACGTCGACTCCGCCCAACGATCGCATCGAAACCTACGCGATAAAGAAATTGTTCGGCGAACACGCCCGAAAGGTCGCAGTCAGTTCAACGAAGTCGATGATCGGTCACCTGCTTGGGGCTGCGGGGGCGGTGGAAGCCGGAATCACGGTTCTCGCCATCCAACGCGGCGTCATACCCCCGACCATCAACTACGAGACGCCCGATCCCGATTGCGACCTGGACTACACGCCCAACCAGATGCGCAAAGCCAGCATCCGCTATGCACTCTCGAACTCCTTTGGATTTGGGGGCACGAACGCCTCGCTTCTGTTCAAACGGTATTCGGACTAGGAGATACATGTCTTATGGCCGAGCGTGAAACGTTGGAAGTTGACGTACTCATCGTCGGCGGCGGCCCATCGGGACTCGCAGCCGCATATCATCTGCGCAGCCTGAATCCGGATGCGTCGATTGCCGTCCTCGAAAAAGGGAAGGAGATCGGCGCCCACATTATTTCCGGCGCGGTGATGGACCCCCGAGGCATCAACGAGCTGATGCCCGGCTGGAAGGAAAAGGGCGCGCCAGTCGAGCGCCCCGTACAGGAAGACCATGTCAGCTACCTGACCAGGAACCGGAAATTCGATCTTCCCATCATTCCGCCTCCCCTGAAGAACCACGGCAACTACATCATCTCCCTGAATAAGTTTGTTCGCTGGTTCGGCGAGCAGGTCGAAAAGAGCGGCGTCGACATCTTTGCCGGCTTTGCCGGGGCCGACTTGCTCATTGAAGACGGTGCAGTGGCCGGTGTTCGCACCGGCGACAAAGGTATCGACAAGCATGGAAACAAGAGAGGGAACTACGAACCCGGCATCGATATCCGCGCGAAGATAACGATCCTGGCGGAAGGTTCACGTGGATCGCTTACCAAGCAACTGGTGCGGAAGTTCAAGCTCGATGAAGGACGCAACCCCCAGGTGTACACGGTCGGCGTCAAAGAAATATGGGACGTTCCGA
>CAMAWS010000070.1 GCA_945861845.1 Candidatus Sulfopaludibacter sp. SbA3
TTGCTGCATAGAGAGTCAGTCGCGAAGCCGGCGCAATCGCCAATGCAATGACCACACGACTCGGATCCGGGTCCACCAACGGCTTCGCCGTCCAGTTCGCCCCACTGTCGGTGGTGTAGTAAATGCTTCTTCCGGCGACATATGCGGACGTTGTGCTTTCCGGATCGAAGACAAGCGGAGGAAATGGCGCTCTTGGCTCGGCGCCCAGCACGCTGCTCGATGTAAAGCGAACTCCGTCCGTGGAGCGATGGATAAGACCGTTACCCGCTGCCAGGATGGTGCTCCCTCCACCTGCGGCAGTCGCTATGTTCCCGACAGCCCCAGTGCCGGGCACGCCTTCAGAGATGGTTTCGAACGCATCGACCCGGATCCCGGTTCCGGTGGATGAACCATTTTTTGTTCCCGTCATTTCGACGGTCAGCGTGTGTATTCCCAATCTCAATCCAGTAGCCGAGTAGACCTTGACCTGCGCCGTTTCCACCGCACTGTAGGTGTCTACCTTCCCCTTCAGGACTTCATCGACGTACACATTCGCCAGCCCGGACGTTGAATTTGTAAGGCCGATCCATGTCGCGCCAGTTCCGCTGAAAGTGAAAGTCGCGCGCGCTCCTGTGCTTGCCGAGCGCACCATACTGCCGCCACTTGCGGCGGTATTGCTTTCTGCACTCCAGGAACCGGTGAACGTTACTGCGCCCGAGTCCTGTTCGACGGCGGATGTGCCGGGAAACGGGCCGAACAGCCCACCCGGTCCTGCGCCCCAGACACGACCTGAGGAATCGAAATTCACCCCTAGATACCGGCCGACGCGCAACTGGGAGGGCCAGCGCGGCACAGCGCCCTGGACCAGGGCCACGGGTTCCAATCCCTCTTCACCACCAAGGAGCAACATTCCACCGGTGAATGCTGCAGTATGGAACTTTCGGGTTATGGACGAGATTGTCTGCCAGCTGGATCCCTGGTTTGTGGAAGTCAACAAGGTGGTCCCTGTCACATACAAATTCCCGGTCGTGGGATCGGTCAAGAGCGCGATGGGTGGAATCGCCTGGCCGATGCCGAATGTCGCCGCCCAGCTGTTGCCCGCATCGGTGCTGCGATAGAAATCCATCCTTGATGAGGGTGGCAAACCGGACGAAGAGCGGGAAACGATTACGGATACCGCGCCGGCGCCCCCTGCAACGGTGACCCAATCCGGCGCGGGTTCTCCTTCCGATCCGCCAGGATTGCGTGGAAGGACCAGGCTGTTCCAGGTGCGGCCGCCATCTGGGGAGCGGAGAAGCGTGCTTTCGGCGGTTCCATTCCGGCTGCCGGCATAGATGCCGCCCAGGCCATCGAACGCAACGGAGGTCACGGAAGCATCGAGGACCCTGGTCCAGGTGGCGCCCGCATCCGAAGATAGAAACAGTCCCTCTGCAGAACTCGCGAAGACTTGTGCGGAGTTCAAGGGATCTATTGCCAGCGCACAGACCGGCTGATTCGTGAAGCGGGCATCAATAGGCCAGGTTCGTCCGCCATCGACCGAGCGCTTAACTCCCTGCATGGGGCGAGGACTCTGATCGTCCCCCGTCCCGACGTAGAGCACATCGGGAAACCGTGGATCAAGCGCCAGGGAACAGACTTGAATGGAAGAAGCGGAATCGAGCAGGGGAGCCCATGAATCCCCACCATTCCCGGTCTTCCAAACGCCTCCGCCCGGCGCGGCAACATAAACGACCGAATCGTTGCGCGGGTCGACGGCCAAAGCCAGAATGCGGTCCGGAGCTCCAACGGGCGCCACAGGATCCCAGGAAACTCGGGACTGGGCTGAGGCCTGCTGTGGAAACGCTCCGGCAAGCCAGAAGCACAACCCGGCAAGTAGAATGACGGAATGCCGGCCCGGCCGGCGCCGGCTAGCGAATTGAAGCGAGCGGAGGGTTACTGGCCGCACTGGATACTCCTCCCGCAGTGACTCCGACTGGCAGGTCATTCCCCTGGATCCGGCTGCCTGGGACGTAAATTTGGATTTCATAAATGCCGGGATACCCGGGCAGTAATCCGGACCACAACACGACATACGGGTGGCCGCCGATCATGACTGACACAGTCTCGGTAGCGACCGAGTATGGGTCCACGGATCCCGCCTGCCCTGCCGGCACCGGGGGACTGACCGGGCCCAGGCCCGTTGCATATAGGAGCAGGACTTCATCGCGATCGGCAGGATACTCGGGTGTTACCAATGCCGCATCGCTGGCATGAAAAAGGGCTCGTTGCTGTCCGTCTGCAACGACCGAGAACACGCCCGGCCCCGTCGCGCTTACCGGGATGGCGACGCCCACGCTGGACTGTCCAAGTCGGGTCGATCGCACTGTCAGTGTTACGCGGCCAGTTGCCAGGTCGGGAGGCAACTGGGCGTCGATCTGCGTCGGCGAAGTGCTGATGAGGGGAATCGCTACCTCATTTGCCGTGACGCAAACACCCCCCAGGTTCCGCGGTAACGGAGTCGCGCCTGCAACGGCGGAATCCGCCAGATTAGAGCCAAAAATTGAGATACGGGAACCAGCAGAGACCGGTCCGGTAAGGCTAGCACTGTTCACCACCCCGTTGGCCTGGAAGGAAGGCGCGCGGCCGGCTGCCGAGGTAAGCGACACGATACTCAAACCGGAATACGTCAGCAGGTACGCATTGTTTCGGTTGTCGAACGCCAAACCTCGGGGCAGAAGTTGAGTCTGGTTGTTGGCGCCAAGTTCCAGCGCTGTTGCGCGTGGCGGCCACTGCCGTGTACCGGTGGCTGTCGCGACCAGCGCGGGGCTGATGTCCATCACCGGCTCCGGCAAGAAGACTTGAAACTCCAGCTGGAGGGTCGACGTGTTGTATCGCTGCAGGCTTTGCGGGTTTTGGGCAGTGCCCGCCTGGATTCGAATGGCAGTGTTGCCGACGGCGACTACCCCGAATGCGAGCCCTGCCTGCGCTTGTGCCCCGGGCACTCCGACGACTCCCGGCGGCGTCGCAGGTCCAATTGTTCCCCGCAAGCCCAGCCCCGAACTAAAGACCAAATTGTCCACGACATAGAATGAGCCATCGGACGCGGCAGACATCGTGCCCCGCAATGCAGGCACGGCGAACGTCCGTGTCACCGAGAACGTGTCCGCGACCGGGTCGTAGAGACGCAGGCTCCCGTTTCCTTCGCTGACCATAATTGCGCTGCCGTCCGCCGGGGCGAGCAACTGATTGCGGCCTTGTATCACGTTTGGAGTGCCGATTCCGAGGTTCAGGAGCGGAAAGGCGCTGCGCGTAAGCAGGCTCAACTGCCACATCAAGCCGTTTCCAATCGCAGCGCCAGGACCGCCAGGCAATCCCCCTGGCCCCACGGGTGCTGCTGCCGGCAGCGGCACCGCCGAGAACAAGACCGCGTTCGACGAAGCAGCGACCGAACGGGGGAACAGCGGCGTGGCGTTAAGCGGCACGGGCCCCATTGCGATCTGATCGACCTCCTGCATCGCGTCCAGGTCTACCACAGAAAGGTTTTCTGCTCCGGAGTTTGCCACCACAAGCGTAGAGGCATTGACCATGGCCAAAGATCGAGGACGGTTCCCCACGCGTATGGGCGGCAGGAACGTCTGGCTCGTCAAAGAAAAGACCTCGATCTGGTCCTGTGTGTAGTTGGCGATGTACAACCGCTGCCGGGGAACGTCCATCTGTAGATCCACGCCTACGCCTGTCATCGGGACGATCATGCCGCGGTCGGCTACGTCGCGGAAGTTCAGATTCACAAGGATAGGCGGCTCGATATTCACCGCCTCCGGGGATACAAGCACCACGACGTACTGCCGCGTGCCGCGCGTCGTCACGCTGCGTGGATCGAAACTGATGCTCAGCGTCGATGGGACCACGCCTGACCCCCTGTTCAAAATGACCGGGGCATTCTGAATATTCATTGTGGCCGCAAAGGTCATTCGGCCGCCGCCTGCGTTGCGGACCTGCACGGTGGCCGTCGCCACCAGCCGATTGCACATGTCCACAGAAAGAACCACGTTGGTGGCGCTTACGTCCAGGATGGGAAGGCTGCTCAGTTGCCCAATTGGAATTACCAGCAATCCGGAGGTCGAATTGGCAAAAAGGTATTGCCCATCGGAGGAAGAAATAATCTTGGACGTGATCGGTTCCGGCAATCGAAGGCCAAGCTGGGGGGTGAGGCTGGAAGACCGCATAACTTGCAGTACGGCCTGCGTCTGCACCCCCGGCGCCTGCCCAGGAATGGCGCCGGGAATTACTGCTCCGCCCGGGTTTTGAGGATTGTTCGTGTTGAGCGGGTTTATGGCGGACTGAGTAGAGAAGGTGGCATAGACGGCATTGCCATCCACGGAAAACGCGCTCCCCCCGGTTAGTGTGGGAGCCACAGTGCCAGCGCGCCCAAGGATCGTTAAAGTCTGCGTGTCAAACAGGAACGGGCCGGCCATGAATCGAGAACCGTCCGTTGACGCCGAGAGAATGGCGCGCAGTCCCGTGACGTTCCTGCTCCGCAGGACCGTGCCGGATGCAACCTCATAGACGAAGAGGCGATTTGTTGAAAGTCCGATGATCAGGTTACCCGAGGCCGTCGCCACCAGCCCTGCCAGGAACCCTGCTGGTGTGGGGCTAGCAGGAATTGCCGGAAGGCCCGCCGCAGGCGTGGCGGGTGGCGAGATCGGCACCGGCAGAAATTGACCCGTGACTGGATCAAGGCGCAGCAGGCCGGCGGTGCCTAAAATGACTATCTTGCCGTCGCTTCCGACGGCAATCGAATCCGGGCGGGAACCCACAAAATAGTCGGTCACGCGTTCCCGGGAGATCAGATTGATGACACTGATCGTGAGGGAGCCGATATTGGCCGAGTACAAGGCGTTACCATCGGGGCTGAGCGCCAGGCTCGCAGGTTGAAGTCCGGTGAGAATGCTTCCGATCAGCCGGCCTCCATCCACCGAATAGATCTCCACTTGATTCCGGAGAGGGTTGGCGAGGTATACGAGGTTGCGCTGACCGTCATAGACGAGGTCCGCTGCCTGGCCCACAATGGGAACAACCGTCCCGATATTCGCGGCGGAAACGGTTGCGGTAGAGAACAAGAATACCGCGCCAAGAAGAAACAAATACGGCATCCCGGCTCGGCAGTTTCGCCAGCCGGAGAAGAATCCGCTGAACATTCGTAAGCCCCCAATATCACCAATTCGCGGCGGCGCGCACACTGCATGTGCAGCCGGAGATCTCGTGTTGGGTTTATACGCCATGATCCACGGCGCCTGCAAGTTATGGCGCCGCGTTTTACATCTTTTTACGTTAAGTTAACTCAAGTTTAGGTATAAGATCCGCGATTACCTGACAAGGGGTATTCCGGATAAAAAATGGACGCGCCAGGACTGTTCGTGGTTCACAATCGAACTCGGGGAGGCACCCTTGCAGCAAATGTGCAATTGGCGGACACGCCCCGGTCCCGCCGGATCGGTTTGCTGAAACATAAGACTTTGGAACCTGGTGAGGGATTGTGGATATACCCCACTCAAGCGATACATACTTTCGGCATGAAATTTCCAATTGATGTGGCTTTCCTGGATGGCGGCCTGCGCGTCAAGCGGGTTTACCACCGGCTCGTACCTTACCGTTTAACGTCCCTTGTCTGGGGCGCGAGGAGCGCTTTGGAACTGGCTTCCGGATCCCTGGCCAGCACGGGAACAATGGTAGGTGACGAACTTCAATTTTCGCTTCGGAGTTCTGAATGATCATCCGATGGAGCGCCCAGCGGGCGACAGCGGCATTACGGGCCACATTGGCCCTCCTGACCCTCCTGACCCTCCTGACCCTCCTGACGACGGCGACCGGTTGCGTGCGCCACTCCGCCGTCAGCCAGGACTTCGGTCTGCAGGGGGAAGGAGTTACGCAGCGGGCACTTCAGGGATCGTCCTCCGCATCAGCCGAAAACAGCCGACAGGCAGGGGAATGGTCGGATGAATTGTTGCGTGCGATGTTCCAGAAGCAGACTGTGGGAGCATTCGATCCGCTCACGGATGACCGCCGCGTCCAGTTGCTCCAGGGCCGGCTGAAGCTCAATCCGAGCGATGTGGCCATCCGTATGGAGCTCGCCGGAGTCTACGAAGATTATCGCCTGTGCAGCGACGGATTCGAGCAATACGCGGAGGTCCTGAGCCTGGCTCCTTCCGCTGCTGCCGATTGGGCCGTTGGTGAGCAGGCCGTGGCCGGGTTGGGGCGTTGCGCGCGGGCAACGAGGCGCGGGGGTGAGGCCATTCCGCTAATGGAGGCGTTTCTCAAGCAGCGGCCTTCGGCGGGTTCATTTAATGAACTGGGACTGCTGTATGACGCCGTGGGGGACCTGGTAGGCGGAGAGAGCGCACTTCGAGAAGCTGTGGCAAGGGATGCGGAGTCCGATCAACTGCGCAACAATCTGGGTTATAACTTACTGCTCCAGAACAAAGCGGAGGCTGCGGAAGCTGAATTCCGCAGGGCGCTGGATTTGAATCCGAAAGGCGCAACCACCCGCAATAACCTTGGAGTTGCACTGGTGCGCCGCGGAGACCCGCGGGGTGCGCTCGAACAATTCCAGATGACGTCTGACGCTGCGACCGCTCACAATAATGTTGCGGTTGTCCTCCTGGAAATGGGCCAGTACGAAGAAAGCCGTGGGGAACTGGTTAAGGCCCTTGCCATCCGACGCAATTTCGCTCCGGCGCTGGCTAATTTCAAGCTGGTGCAGGCACGTATTCGCGAGCGGGCGGAACTGCCGAAAGCGGGATCCGTTCCAGTGACACCGGCGCCGTCGGCGCTGGTTGCACTGAAAGCAACGGCATCTCCTGCTCCGTCCGATCTTTCCCCGAATCAACAAGAAGGCCAACAAAAGGGGGCCGAGTCACTAGAACCTAAGGATTGACGATGAAAACATTTTGGATGCGTTTTTGGAACGAGACTGAAGGCCAGGACCTGGTCGAATATGCGCTGATCGTTGCGGCAATCGCCCTGGGAATGATCGCTGCCGTTCGCGGAGTTGTGACCGCACTCAACAGCCTCTACGAAAGCATTACGGCTGCGCTGGCTCTCACCAGCTAACCTGCTTTTGCCCGCCGAGTCTTTTCGTCCTTGGTAACAGTGCTGGAAAGAATATGAGCGGTTATTCGCAAACGATCGGTGTTCTCCAGTCGGCGCCTCGATCCAGTTCCGAGGTCGCTGAAGTGACCCCGCTCTCCGCCTTGCTGCTGCCCGGCTTTGGTTTAGTGGTATTCGCAGTAACTCTCCTGCAGGTCCTCTTTCTCTCACAAGGCGCCCAGGGCCTTTTCGGTGACAGCGATACCGGGTGGCACGTGCGGAACGGTGAAGCCATTTTGAGCACCGGGGCTGTACCCCGCGTGGATCCTTTTTCTTATACGCGTGAAGGCAGGGAGTGGTTCGCCTGGGAGTGGCTGTCCGACATCCTGCTTGCCGGCGCTCACCGGGCTGCCGGCTTGACGGGAGTGGCGCTAGTAGCCGCCTTCGTGATTGCGCTGACCGCATGGGGCTCCGCGCGCCTGTGCCTTTCCCTGGGCGGAAATCTCTTTTTGACGGCCGGGGCCATGGTCCTGCTGCTCGGGACAACGAGTATTCATTGGCTGGCGCGCCCGCACGTTTTCTCCTGGCTCCTGGCACTGCTGTTTCTGTCCATCGTTGAGCATGAGCGGCAGAGGCCCGGCCGGGCGCTTTATGCGCTGCCTCTCCTGGCATGTCTCTGGGCCAACCTGCACGGCAGTTTTCCACTTGGGCCTGCCATCCTGTTCATATATGCGATCGGGGAATGGCTCGATCGTGGACGGCAGGGAAATGCCGGCTTCCGTTTTGCGGCAGCCTGCCTGGCGTCCCTGCTGGCGACGTTTGTCAATCCATACGGCTGGCGCCTGCATGAGCACGTCATCATGTATCTGGACAACGATTACCTGATGAATCACATTGCGGAATTCCGCAGTTTCAGTTTTCATTCGGCGGGAGCCCTTTATGTCGAAATCTTCCTGCTCGTAGCCGTGCTTGGCGCACTGGCATTGCTGTGGCAGCGCGCCTATGGTCCGGCGCTGCTGATTTTAGGAATGATTCACATCTCCTTGTATTCCGCGCGCCACCTGCCGACGGCAGCCGTGTTGTCGTTGCCGCTATGCGTCGCCGCGCTGACCCGCCTGGCCGCGGACTCTGGCCGGCTGCGCCCTCTCCTGGATTACTCGGGCCGCCTGGTTGCCATTGACCGCAGGATCTGGGGCGTTGTGCCTTTGGTGCTCGTGTTGGCGGGAACGCTTGCTGGATTGAGCGCACAGGCAGGTTCCGGCAATGTTGGGTTCAGCAACAAAAAGTTTCCCATTGCCGCCGCCGACTTCATGGAACAGCAGGGGCTGAAAGGCCGCGTTTTCGCGAAAGATCAGTGGGGAGGTTTCCTGATCTACCGTTTCGAGGGCCGCACAAAAGTTTTTGCAGATGGGCGGAGCGACTTTTACGGCCAGGATTTTCTGGAGACCTACACCCAGGTAGCGGAAGCCAAGCCTGGATGGGATTCTGCACTCAAGCGGTTCGATGTCCGTTTCGTGCTGGTGCCGCCAGGCAACGCCCTGGCTTCGGCGCTTCAAACGGGATCGGATTGGAAGCGGATCTATGCGGACTCTGTCGCTGCCGTCTTTGAGAGGGTGGGTTAGTCATGCCCTTCAGCGTCAAACTCGCCCTGACAATCCTGGTGATAGCGGCTGCAGGCACTGACCTCCGGATTAGACGAATTCCAAACTGGATCACTGTGCCAGGCGCCGCAGTGGGATTCGCGTTGCAAGCCTACAACGGCGGTCTCCGCGGAGCCCTTTCATCGCTGGCCGGCGCCGGCCTCGGACTGGCGATTTTCATTGCGCTCTACGTGGCGGGAGGCATGGGCGCCGGAGACGTGAAACTGTTCGGCGCCGTTGGCGCCCTCACCGGGCCGGAGCCGTTGGTCCTGATATTTGTACTTACCGGGTTGCTTGGGGGGATTGCCGCAGCCGTGCTGGCAGCATCACGCGGACGACTTCGGGCGACATTGGAAAGAACCGGTGAGTTGCTGCTCGACCTGGGGCGGTTGCGCTGGCAGGAAGTACGGAAGAACAGTGCTGCGCCGGATGCGCTGCGTTTGCCGTATGGCGCTGTAATCGCCGGGGGTACCTTGCTGTCCCTGGTAGTTCTTCATTAGGAGTCTGTGATGCAACGTCATCGCGTACTGGTTGCCTTTGGAATTGCATGGCTCTCGGCGCTGGTGCTGAGCTGGTGGGTGTACCAGCGAAGCACCGCTCCGGAGGTACGTGACCTGGTATCCGTCGTTGCTGGTGCGCAAGCTCTCCCGGCCGGCAAGCGGATTACGCCCGAAGACCTCAAGCTGGTTTCGCTGGAACGCAAGGACGTGCCAAATGGAGCGTTCCTGAAAATTGCCGACGTTGTGGATCGCGCCGTCGCCGTGCAGGTTGCCGCCAGCGAAGTAGTGCTCAGCGGGAAGCTCACCGCCAAGGGAGGCGGCGAGGGCATGACTGCGTTGATCGAGCCCGGCATGCGAGCCATTTCCGTACAGGTAAACGAGATTTCGGGCGTATCGGGTTTCGTTCAACCGGGCACGCGAGTGGACGTACTGTTTACGCGGCTCTTCTCCAACGGCGATGCGGCAACCACGACAATTCTCCAGAACGTGAAGGTGGTCGCATACGGCCGGCAGTTCGATCCCGCCGCGAGAGTGGACCCGCGCGATACTTCCAGGCCCACCGTCGCGACCTTGTTGGTTTCGCAGGAGCAGGCTGAAAAACTCGTCTTAGCGGGCCAGAGAGGGCGGATCCAGCTTGTACTTCGCAACGCCCTCGATGACCAGATCTCAGAGCCATCGGATCCGATTCAATCCACGGACCTCGGAATTGACGAGCCTCGCAGACCGGTTGCCGCGCCCGTGAGGCCTCCGGCTCCTGTGTCTATCCCCGCCGCCGCGCCCGCGCCTTTGCCGGGAGCTCCGGTCACACGCCAACCCGTCAATGCCGGTCCGTCTGTAGTACGCGTCTATCGCGGTGACAAGCTCACCGAGGAAATGGTCGAATGAAAAAAACAACAGTCCTGATTTCCGTGGTCTTAAGCCTGTGTTCCAGCCAGGCCGCTGTTCCAGCCTCGCAGGAGACCTCGGTTCCCGCCCAGACAGCGCAAGCTGCGCCGCGCCCGGGCCGGCCTGCCACTCCGCTCGCCTCGATGTCCATAAACCTGACAGTCGGCCGCGGCGAGCTGCTTCAGTTTCCAGACGAGGCCTCACGAGTCTCGGTCTCCAATCCCGCAATTGCGGACGCCGTGGTGGTGTCGCTGCGTGAGGTCGTGTTGAACGGCAAGGCTCCGGGCAATACAACGATCATGATCTGGCACGGCGAGAGTGTGTCGCCGTACGAAATCACCGTCCAGCCGGACTTGAGCGAAATCC
>CAMAWS010000071.1 GCA_945861845.1 Candidatus Sulfopaludibacter sp. SbA3
ATATTTCCTCTCTGGGTGAATTTGTGTTGCGCAGACGCTTATGCACAACGCGTTCCTCCGTGCAGATGCAATGAAACCGCGGAGATCCACGGACAGTGCATCGATGCGGTCCCGATATTTGTGACTCGCTATTTGAATTCGGACAGAAGGTGCGGCCCTAGCAGACGAGAAAACAACGGGAATTGGCGCTGACAGAAATAGTCAGTCATAATTCCACAAAGCGTCATGAATTCAATGACATACAATGTCGTAGGAATTTTTCTTGTTACGTGCGGAGTGCTGATGACTTTGTCCGCGATCTGCCGTACCATGCCGCGACATTTCGGGGTTTCAAGGAGACGTCATGATCATTTCGGTAATCAACCACTGCAAGCTGGATGATTCAACGGTGCTTCGGACGATCCGTGCGATCAATCGCCAGATTGCAGAGGATTTTTCTCCTTATTGGAGTCTTGGGGCGACGCTTCGCCTTGAAGGCCGGAGCCAGAAAAAGCCGACGGACAAGAGTATTGCGGATATGCGGGGCGATGCGGTGCTCTACCTCTGGGACGACGTCGATGTGGATGACGCGCTCGGCTATCACGACCTGAACTTCAAGGGAGTCCCCTATAGCTTCGTTTTTCGAAAGTTGTCTTCGCAGCTTGGAGAGAACTGGACCGTAACGTTTTCTCACGAGGCCCTGGAGATGATCGGCGATCCCGAGGTCAACCTGTTGGTCGCGGGACCGCATCCGGAGAACCCGAGAAAAGAAGTCTTTCACTGGTACGAGATGTGCGATGCGGTCCAATCGGAAAGCTACAAAGTTGACGGCATCGAGGTGTCCAACTTCGTTCTGCCGCTTTACTTCACCGTCAACGACGAGCAGGGCTCCCGCAACGATTTTCTAAACCGCAAATACAAAGGCAAGACCCTGAAGTCGTTCGGAGTGAATCCCGGTGGTTACGTCGGCTTCTTCGATCCGGCGACCGGAGAGCACACCACCTTTGATGCGGACGAAAAAGCCAAAAAGAGGATAAGGATCAAGGCCCAGGCCCGAAATGCCAGGCGCGGCATTCGTTATCAGCAACCGCACATTCCCACCGTTACCGCGGGCCTTGCGAAGAAAGCCAATCGCGGCTCGATTTGATGGACGCCTTGAAAACTTTCCGCGTACAATCGCGCCACTCTTATGTCAGTGGCGATCGGAACTAAAATCGGCCCGTACGAGATCACTGCCCGGATTGGGGAAGGCGGGATGGGCATCGTCTTCCGGGCGCGTGATACGAAGCTCGACCGCGACATTGCCATCAAAACTCTTCCCGAAGAATTCACTCGCGATGCGGATCGGCTGGCGCGATTCAGCCGGGAAGCCAAGCTTCTTGCATCGTTGAATCACCCGAACATCGCGGCCATCTATGGGCTTGAACAGTCCGGCGGCGCGCCCGTCCTGATCCTCGAACTTGTCGAAGGCGACACGCTGGCGGAGCGCCTGAAGTCCGGGCCGATTCCGGTCGAGGAGTCCATCAGGATTGCGCTGCAGATTGCCGACGCGCTCGACGCGGCTCATGAAAAAAGCGTCATGCATCGAGACCTCAAGCCGGCAAATATCAAGCTTACGCCGGAAGGCCAGGTGAAAGTTCTCGACTTCGGCCTTGCCAAAGCATTGTCCGGCGACGAAGCCAACGTGAATTTCTCCAACTCCCCCACTTCCCCGACGATGAGCGCGGCTGCAACCCAGCAAGGGATCATTCTCGGGACCGCGCCCTATATGAGTCCCGAACAGGCCCGTGGCAAAGCGGTGGACAAGCGCACCGACGTCTGGGCGTTCGGATGTGTCCTCTATGAGATGCTGACCGCCCGCCGGGCATTCGAAGGCGAAGACGTGTCCGAAACTCTGGCATCCGTCATCAAGGGCGCCGTCGATTTCGACCGGATCCCCGCCCCGATCCATCCGAAGCTGCGCGAGGTGCTCATCCGATGCCTGCAGAAAGACCCCAAACGGCGGTTCCGCGACATCGGAGACGTGCGTTTCGAGTTGGAATCCGTTATGGCGGACCCGCGTGGTGCCCTCATCCAAACGCAAACTGCCGTGAACCAAACACCGATGTGGAGACGAATGGCGCCGGTTGTGGCGGCGGCCATTGCGGTGGTTGCCGTCGCAGCGGCGGTGATGTGGACTTTCCGGGCGCCATCCGAACGCACCGGCCTTACGCGATTTCCTTTTGTGCTGCCTGAAGACCAACGGTTGACGAGAACGGGCCGGCATATGGTGGCCATTTCACCCGATGGCAATAACATCGTGTACGTTGCGAACAATCAACTCTACTTACGCCCGATGGCGGAGATGGAATCGCGTCCGATTCAAGGAACGTCCCTGGATGTGAGCACACCCGTTTTCTCGCCGGATGGCCAGTGGATCGCCTTCTGGACAGCGGCTGAAGGAGGCAAGTTCAAGAAAGTGGCGATTACCGGTGGAGCGTCTGTCACGATTTGCGATTCGGCTCTTCCATGGGGCGCAAGCTGGGGTCCGGACGATCAGATTCTCATTGGCGCGGGTCCAGCAGGCATCCAGCGCGTATCCGCAAACGGCGGTAAGCCCGAAACCATCGTTGCGGTCAAAGCCGGCGAGGAGGCTCAGGGCCCGCAGCTTCTTCCCGGTGGTGACGCCGTATTGTTTACGCTGGCAACTGGAACCGCCGCAGACCGGTGGGACAAAGCTCAAATCCTGGTTCACTCATTGAAATCCGGTGAGCGCACAGTCTTGATCGAAGGTGGCAGCGATGCGCGTTACCTCTCGACAGGTCACATCGTGTACGCGCTGGGCACAACTTTGTTGGCGGCGCCATTTGACGTGAAGGATCTTCAAGTCATGGGTGGACCCGTGCCGGTTATCGAGGGTGTGTTGCGATTCGGGTTAGGTATAGGCGCCGCCAATGTCAGTTTCTCGGATGGCGGCTCCATGGTTTACATCCCAGGTAACGCGGGAACTTTTGGAACCGACAAGAGACTTCTCGCGCTGGCCGATCGCATGGGTGCGCGGAAACCGTTACCCCTTCCGCCCGCCTTGTATTTTCATCCACGGTTTTCCCCGGATGGAAAACAGCTCGTCGTGAGTACCGATGACGGAAAGGACGTTGTCGTTTGGGTCTATGATCTGGCCGACGCCACGGCGCCGCGCCGGCTCACTTTCGGGGGCGCCAACAGATTTCCCATCTGGAGCCGGGATGGACAGCGCGTCATCTTCCAATCTGACAGAGACGGAGATTCAGGTCTGTTCTGGCAACGGGCTGACGGCAGCGGGACGGCGGAGCGTTTGACAAAAGCCGAAGAAAAGACGTTTCACGTAGCCAATTCCTGGTCGCCCGATGGAAAGACCCTGACGTTTAGCGTTGTCGGCAGTGACCCTGGCATATGGTCGATAGCGATGGAGCCCGACGCAAAAGCGAAAGTCCTTATCGACGCACCGTCTTCCGATCAGCGTGATTCCAGCGTTTCTCCAGACGGACGGTGGATCACGTACCATTCCACCGAATCGGGCCGTACCGAGATTTACGTAGAGCCTTTTCCGCCCACCGGCGCGAAGTATCAGATCACCACAACGCTGGGGTATTTGCCGGTATGGTCTTCCGATGGCAAGCAGATTGTTTATGTGCAAAACACCGCGGGAATCGGCGACATCATGTCGGTCGATGTGCAAACGCAGCCGAGCTTCGTGTTTGGAAAGCCCGTGCCGCTCCCAATCAAAGGCATCATCCAGAACGGTGGGCAAGGCAACCCGCGGGGCTACGACATCAGTCCCGACGGCAAACAGTTCGTGGTGATGCTATCCGCCTCCGACGCCGAATCCGGCGCGCGCCAGACGCAGCAGATTTACGCCGTCCTCAACTGGTTTGAAGACCTGAAGCGGCGCGTGCCCGTGCCATGACCGGGGAATTGCATCAGTTTGGCGTCCTGATGGCGTGTTCAGCCGCGGAGATCTCTGATAATCAGTGGATGATTCTTAACGATATTCGAATCGACGCTACATAGCGGGAGCTTGCGAGCCAGGCTATGGGCCACGATCAGGCGGTCGAAAGGATCGCGCGTCCAGGACAGGCCCATAGCTTTCTGAACGAGAGTAACCGACGGCACTTCATCGAGGACGAACCGGGGATCCGACATCACGCCATTTGCCAGGTTGGATGCCAATCGGATTCGACCGGTCTCAGACAGAATTTGAACTTCCAGGAGGGAAAACGGGGAAACGCCCCAGGGACAATAATCGTCCAGCCATCCGAATTGCCGAAGCCGCTTTGACTTTGCGAGAATCCAGATCAGAAAATGCGTATCCAGAAGACAAGTCATTTCCTGGTAATCGGCACGAGTCTGCCGGCTTCATCCCAATCCCAGCCCCACTTGTCCGCGTTGTCCACATCGCGGCCGCTAATCAGCTTCCTGGGCGCCAGCTTTCCTTTCCTGGGCTTCTCGGCGCGCAGGACAAGCTTCTTTCCGTTGCGCTCAATCGCGATGATTTGCCCCTTCGCAGCTTCGTCCAGAAGGCTGAACCAGTTTTTCCGTGCCTCTGAGGCGGTCACATACTTCATGTGTACAATGTACGTTCGAGAATAACTTCACGTCAACACGGATTCCTTCGGATCTTCGAAGCTCAGGCAATCAGGCGTCCTCATTCGGCCAGCTTTTCAAACTCTTTAGCGGCTATGTCCGCATCTCGGAGAATTTTCTTCAACAGGACGCGGTCAATACTCTTATAGTTCGGGACGGTGACTGGCTTCCGTCCAGGACAAAACAGCCGGATGTGGCTGCCGCGCTGCCGAATTTCCTTGTAGCCCAACTTGTTCAAAATGTGGATTAGTTCTTTGCCGGAAAGTATTGGGAGTCGCGCCATCTCACAGAGTGATGGTGTGGAAACTGATCTCGGTGGGGCGATAAGCTGCGAGTATGTCGCGCGTGGTTTTTTCCTCGAGGAGCATTCCGATCACTTCGCGGATGTTCCGAAGGGCTTCGTCGAGCGTCTTGCCTTGCGTATAGCATCCCTGGAGCAGGGGACATTCGACGACGTACCAGCCGTCATCGCCCCGCTCGACAATCAGCGGCAGGGACTTGCCATCGACGGCAACATGCCGCGCATTCCTGGAGCCTCTCGGAACTCGTTTTGTTTTCTTTGCCCGCCCTGTCGCCATCGCTTTCATTGTCGTTATTCTAGTTCCAGCCCATCTAATTCGGTCAGTGAAAATCGTGCGAGGAAGTAACCGCCGCGGTGACGTGCAATGTTTCGACCGCGGAAGCTTTCACGGAGCGGACGCCATCCAGATTCTGGAGTATTCCTTCGATGAGGAGAAATCCGGATTCCGTGATCGTCCATCGATGTTCCAGGAAAACATCCGGCATGAAGATCACGTTTGAGATTCCGGTTTCATCTTCGAGACTCATAAAGACGAAGCCCTTCGCGGTTCCGGGGCGCTGGCGCGCAATCACGCATCCGGCAATGCGGACGCGGGTTCCGTTGGCGGTATTAAAGAGGTCGATGGCGCGCAACACGCCTTGCCGCATCAACTCGCTTCGGCAGAGTTGCATCGGATGGAGGCCGATGGTCAGGCCGGTACCATCGAAGTCCGCGACCAGGCGTTCTTCCGCGGTCATCGCTTCCAGGGGAGACGCCCGGTCCGGCTGGTCGAGCGTTTCCAGCAGCGGTCCCGTGTGCTGAGCCGCGCGCTCGATATGCCAAAGCGCATCGCGGCGATGAATCGCGTGCTCAGGATCCAGAACGTTCAGGGCCCCTATTTCCGCCAGCAGCCCGAGTTCATCACGGCGAAGCTCGGGAACCCGGCGGGCAAGCTCGTCGATGGATGCGAACGGACGAACAGCCCGCTCGCCGAGCAATGCTTGCGCCGCCGATTCGCGGAGACCGCTGACATACCGTAATCCCAGCCGGACCCGCCAGTTCTCCTGAGGCGAGTCTTTTTCCAGGGTGCATGGCCAACCGGAAAGCGTGACATCAACGGGACGAAAATGGAGCCCGTGCCGCTGTGCATCTTTGACAAGCGTTGCCGGGCTGTAGAATCCCATCGGCTGGTTGTTGAGCATGGCGGCGGTGAATGCGGCCAGGTAATGGCACTTCAAATACGCGCTCGCATTCGACAGCAGCGCGAAGCTGGCCGCATGCGATTCCGGAAATCCATAAAGCGCAAATGACGTGATGGATTGGATGATCTCGTCCTGCGGCGCCCCGGTAATGCCTTTTCGATTCATTCCTTCCCGCAGCTTCACTTCAATTTCCTTCATGCGTTTCTCAGAACGCTTGAAGCCGAACGCGCGGCGCAACTCTTCAGCCTCTCCTCCGGTAAAACCGGCGGCGATCATGGCAATCCGGATCAATTGCTCCTGGAATAACGGGACGCCCAGGGTGCGCGCCAGTATGGGTTCCAGCGAAGGGTGCGGGTAGGTCACGCGCTCGCGTCCACGGCGCCGGTTCAAATAAGGATGAACCATCTGGCCGACGATCGGGCCGGGACGGATGATCGCCACTTCGACAACGATGTCGTAGAAAGTTTCCGGATGCAGCCGGGGCAGGCAGGACATCTGGGCGCGGCTCTCCACCTGGAACATCCCGATCGTATCGGCCTTCTGCAATGCCGCGAAAACATCGGGATCGTCGAGCGGAATGCCGGCCAGGCTGACTTCCTTGTCGTCGTGTTCCCGGATCAACTGGAAGCTGTCTTCGAGGACGGCCATCATGCCCAGGCCGAGCAGGTCGACCTTGATGATGCCCATGTTGGCGCAATCGTCCTTGTCCCACTGCACCACCGTGCGATTCGGCATCGACGCCGGCTCGATCGGCACCACCGCATCGAGCGACCCCTGGCAGATTACCAGCCCGCCCGAGTGCTGACCGAGGTGCCGGGGAAGATCCCGAATGGCAAGGCACAACTCCAGGAATGTGCGGACTTGTGGGTGACAGACGTCAAAGCCCGCATTCTTGAATTGCGCCGGCAGGGCGTCATCGCCATCAGTGTCATCCTGGAAACCCCATGTGCTGACGACTCGCGCGAGGCTCTCCACCTGGGCCGTCTCGAAACCGAGCGCTTTGCCGACTTCACGCGCTGCGGACCTGCCTCGATAGGTGATGATGTTGGCCGTCATGGCGGCGCCGTATTTTCCGTATCGTTCCAGAACATACTGGATGGCGCGTTCGCGTTGATTGCCGCTCGGCAGGTCCAGGTCAATGTCGGGCCACTCGTTGCGTTCTTCGGAAAGAAAACGCTCGAAGAGCAGGTCTCCCGCCACCGGATCGATTGCAGTAATGCGCAGCGCATAGCAGACAGAGCTGTTCGCCGCAGAGCCGCGTCCCTGCACGAGAATGTTGTTTTTCCGGCAGAACTCCACAATGTCCCGGACGATTAGAAAGTAGCCTTCAAGATGGAGTTGTTCGATGAGCGCGAGCTCGCGTTCGATCTGCTTCCTGGCTTTCTCGCTGTATGGGCGGAATCTCTCGTGGGCGCCTTCATCGGTGCGCTTGCGCAGGAACGAGGCCATGGTCTCTCCATCGGGCACGGGATAGGCAGGGAACTCGTATCCAAGATTGTCCAGGGTGAACTGCAGCCGTGAGGATACCTCGCTCGTGTTCGCAATCGCTTCCGGCAGATCGCGAAAGAGGCCGGACATTTCACGATGCGATTTCAAATGCCGCTCGGAATTTCCGGAGAGAAGCCGTCCCGCGGTTTCAAGGGTCCGATGATTGCGAATACAGGTGAATACATCGAGGACCTTCCGTTCCCGCTTCAGCGCGTAACGGACTCCATTCGTGGCAACCAGCGGGAGACGAAATTCCCGCGCCAGCGCGATGGCGAGTTGGTTAAGCGCTTCTTCTTCGCGATCGAAGTGCCGCTGTAATTCGACATACACACAGTCGTGGCCATAGCATCGGATCATGCTTTCGAGCGCGCGGCGGCCTTCGGTGGGTCCGCCATGGCGCAGCGCGGTTCTCACCGGGCCTTCCTCGCCTCCGGTCAATGCGATCAGGCCGCCGGCAAACTCGGCGAAATCCGAATCGGTTGCGGCGGCCTGGCCTTTCGGCGCCCTCAATTTCATCCGCGTTATCAGGCGGCAGAGATTCCGATAGCCCGCCCGTGTTTCTGCCAGCAGCGCGTACCGCACGCCGGAAACGGAAGTCACTTCAGCGCCGACATGGGGATGGGTGGATGGCCGACCCTTTCTGGTACACATGAAAAACTGCGGCGCGCCGTAAACGCCGTCGCGGTCAAGCAATGCCATGGCGGGAATCTCCAGCTCCGCGGCCCTGCATGAAAGGTTTTCGGGAGTGGAAGCGCCGTCGAGAAAGCTGAAAGCCGAGCTGGCGTGAAGTTCAACGTAGCTCAATCGTAGACTCCTTCCACGTACCAGCGGCTGCTGCTGCGGTCGCAATATATGAGATACAACGTTACAGGCCCGGCGTTCAGCGCGACGGCGACGTCCCACTCGTCGCGGCTCCATCGTGCATTGCTGGTCCACCAGTTTCCCGATGTCCGCCAGGGTCCGCTGGCCGACACGATCGGGCCATGCGCGCCGCGAAACGCAATCCATCGTGGCTGGCAAGCGCGCATATCGACCGTGGATTCGGGCGCGGGCCGGAAGGTGCGAAACGCCATTACAGGCTGTTCTTCAGCCGGCCGTGCCAGCCGCGCCTTGAGGCAACCGCCTTCCAGCGAAGCTATAAATCGTTGCATGCGAAATGCGCCGGGCCGATGCGTGTCCATCAATTCAGCGGAGCCGATATTTTCCGGCCCGACGATGGCGGCGATTCGAGCCAGCGTCAGTTCGAGCTTCTCCGGTTCAGGCGAAAGGGGAACAAACAGGCCGTGCTGCGCGACACGAGGCTTCGTATGGATGGCTTCTATTGTCACGTTTGAAATCCCAGTCTTGGGTGGCCGGGATTCCACGTTGAGCTGCAGCAACTGCAACAACAGCCGGGAGTCCTGGGTTGGGACCGGCAGGCGTAGGACGTACTCGATCAATCCCAGCTTTAAATGGACTTCGTGTGTCGCCAGGCCTCGGAATTTCAACCGAGTCGAAATTTGACCGAGCAGGCGCGCGAGGATGAACGCGAGCGGTTCCAGCAGTTTGATTTCATGATCGAAATCCATCGACTCGATGAAGCGCAGAGGCGCCTGATGCGGGACGAGCACTCGCGGCGAGCGGCCTCCAGCCTGCAGATGCAATAGCGTTCCTGCATCGCTCAGCCGCACGGCGATATCGTTTCGAGGCAAGGCCGCGAGGGCGCCGAACGTTCGAATGCCCCATCGGTCCAAAGTTTTCTGGATGTTTTCGGGCGGAGACAGAATCGCAATCGGCAGATCTCGAAGCCGCGAAGCTTCCATGCCCTGCGGGATGACGGTGACGCCTTTGAATCCTTTTGCGGCATGAATGGCGGCGTCGCAGCTGGAGGCCACGGCAACATTGACGGTAAATCCAAGAGCATTGGCCTTGTTGGAAAGCGCTGTTGCAATGTCGGCATGCGATCCCCAGAGCCGTTCCAGTCCTTCGATGTCCAGTACGACGGCATCGCGCCCGATGAGCTCGACTCGCGGCGACCACGCCTGGGCGCAGTCGAGAAGCGCGTCCGAGGCATTCGATCCATACCGGAGCGACTGGCTCGAAAAATCAGGAATGTAAAGACAGGCGAACATATTTCTCGGAGCGTTGGCGCGGTTGCCGATACCGTACGGCCTCCGCGTTTACCTCGCTGCCTCCAAGTAAAACACTGTGTGAAGGGAGCGGCGTTCCGGACCAGACCGGTTGGTGCATTTCCACGCGCAGCACTACTGACGCCGCCGATTGCGCGACGGATTCCTGTCCGGTGATGAAAAGGATTGTCGGCGTGTTCTCGATCGCGCGTTGAAAGCGAAACCATGTTTTGGGCGGAACGCTTCGAATGTTGGATAAGGGGAGATCCGCAATGTCCACGGCGACGACGCCGAAACCGCCCCCTTTGAGGATAAGGTCGGCGGCTTTCAAGACGGCATCCAGGTGATTGCAGCGAATCCAGAGCAGGCGCTTCAAATCCACGCCGGCTCGGACAGCGGCGTGAGGAGTGAACGCGTCATGCCCGTCGATCAGCGCGACGGCTTCACCACGAGTGGTTCCCTCCGCAAGAATGGACAGCGCAATGCTGGTCCGCCCGGAGGATGCAGGCCCGGTAATTTCGGTCACTGCTCCGCGAGGCAAGCCCCCGGTAAGACGATCGAGGCCCGGTATGCCGGTCGAGACGCGCTCGACGACACGCCGGTTGAGATCGACAAGTTTCAATTGGGCGCGAAGCTGTACCGAATGCATATAACTAAGGACCGAGGGGTATTTAATACCGTACAAGTGTACGGTATGTCAAATCGGGGTGCTGGTGGTGGGATTGAAAAAATCGGGGTCCGGCCGGTCATTTCCCATTTTCTGTACTA
>CAMAWS010000072.1 GCA_945861845.1 Candidatus Sulfopaludibacter sp. SbA3
GCTCCTGGTGTTCCTTCGCGTGGCCTTTATGCAGTTCCGTCGCGATCTGGCCCAGCAGCCCCTCCCTGAGGCTGACTCCGGGGATGAGTACTTCCGCTATTCCGGCATTCTGCATGATCTTCTGCAGGACGATTCCTGCGGGCACTATGACGTCGGCACGATCCGGCCGAAGACCCAGGTCCTGAATGCGCTGCTCCACGCTCATTGCCTGTAACGTTTCGAGCAACGAGGTCAGCTCGGTGTCACTGATTCTCGCGTTGTCTTTCTGGCCAAAATATTTCTTGCGCAGGTCGGCGATAGACTCCACGCTTCCGCCTGTCGCGATACACAGATCGATCTTCTTTTCTCCAATTTCCTTTTCGAGCCGTTCCTGCGCTTTCAGAAGGTATTCGTCAGCGATTGAATCGAAACTTCGTTTTCGCCCACTCCTGGGATTCGACGCCTGCAGGAGACGCACGCCTCCCAGGGGATAGCTGCCGGTGAAAAGGATTCGATTTTTTTCAGCCAGGCTTATCTCCACGCTTCCGCCGCCAATGTCAATCAAAAGGACACGCTTGTTCTTGAAGTTCAGCTTGTCCTTCGCTGCGAGGTACACAAGGTATGCTTCTTCTTCCCCGCCGATGACCTGAACCTTGATGCCGCACTTGGCCTCGATGCTCTTGAGGAAGCGATCACGGTTCGATGCTTCGCGAACCGCGCTTGTGGCAACCGCCCTGAAATGCTTCACCGAATAGTGATCGATCTGGACCCGGAATTTCTTCAATGCATCGACTGACCGCTGGATGGACTCTTCCGAGATGGCAGCGGTGGTGAACACGTCGTGTCCCAAGCGGACCGCTTCCCGGGCGGATTGAATAACTTCGTATCCTCCATCTCGTGTGTCCGCCAGGGTTAATCGAATTCCGTTGCTGCCGATATCCATTGCCGCGATCGTGGCCATAAAAGTTCCTGAGTATGCGGTCCGATAATGAACATTTTGTTACGGGGCTGTTAAAGTTGAACAGATAAGATCCTATAATCTCGTACGGAGGGTTCCAAATGGCAAACAGCATTCCCGACAACTTTCGTGACCTGTTCCAAAAGAAAGCTTTTGGCCAGCTTGCGACACTTATGAAAGACGGCACGCCGCAGGTGACACCAGTATGGTTCGACTTCGATGGAACCCATGTGCGCGTGAATAGCGCAAAAGGCCGGGTTAAGGACAAGAATGTCCGCCGTAACCCGCAGGTCGCGATCACTGTCCAGGACCCCGATAATCCCTATCGCTACATCGCCGTCCGGGGCACTGTGGTCGATATCAGCGAAAGCGGTGCGGACGTGCACATTGATTCCCTGGCCAAAAAGTATCTCGACCAGGACAAGTATCCGTTCCGTCAGCCCGGCGAAGTCCGCGTTGTCTACAAGATCCGCCTGGATAACGTTTCCACGATGGGCTAGGGATGTGAAGAAAACTTCGAAGAGAATGCGTGGATTTTGGCGGTAGGCTATGGGCACAGGGCTGAAGCCCCGTGCCCACAGGTCTTGTCAGTTCACGTAGAACAGAAGCCGCGTGGAAGTCCCGCCAGTTCCTGGATTGGTAACAGTCACCGGTATGATTCCTTTCTCTACGTAGAACCCCGGAACCTGAACCCTGATGCTTGTTGCCGTTATGTCGCTCGGAATCGGCGTCAGAATGGCCGTCCCGAAATTCACAAGCGCTCCTGCCAGGAAATTGCTTCCATTGATGGTGAGGGTGAATGCGATCCGTGCCGTTATGGAAGGTGGAGCCAGCGACAACAGGACCGGTACAGGTCCCGCGACTGGCGCGACGACCGTGAATGGGATGGACTGGGAGGTTCCACCGCCAGGTTCATCCTGGGGTGAACTGACATAGATACTGAAATTACCCCTGCACTTGATATTCATCGTCACGACGATCTCGGTCGAGCTGATCACCTGCGGCGAAAGCGCTGTAGGCCCGCCATCCGGCGGGTTGCATGAAGGCCATGGGCCAAGCGGTTCCTGCATAGCCACTGCATATCGCTGACCAAAATTCGATCCGTGCAATACACCGATATATTTCACAGGCACGGTCGTGCCCTCACTGAGACCCGGCGTAAAGGTCAAAGCCTGTCCTGTATCGAGGCTGGCGAGCTGAGGAACAAGATTCTGCACGGTCAGAGGCTGAACTTCGGAACTTCCCAGATTTGGCGGAGGATTGAGGACCGTTACCGGGAAGCTGCCGCCGAACAGGAGCGCGGATGGAGGAATATCCGCGATCATCCGGGTTTCACTGACAAAGGTCGAATTCAATGCCGGGAATCCACCAACCTGGACTGTTGCCCCAGGCTTGAAAAGAAATCCGTCCACTACGATCCTGAGGCCTGTTGAATTTGGCTCAATCTTTATTTCCGTCAGGTTCGGTGTGATGCTCAGCAAACCTGCGACGGGGTTGAATACCGTGACGCTGGTTGAGTTTGACGTGCCAATCGTGGGCTGCGGATTCGTTGCCGTCAGTGAAGCGATTCGGCCTACAGCGAGGTCCTCAGGACTGATGAATGCGCGAACGCGGGTCGAACTTTCAAAATCGTAGGGGCGCGAAACACCGTTGAACTGAACCGTTCCGCCTTCGTTGAACCCTGTGCCATCGACCGTCACCGTGAACCCGGGATAACCAGCGATGATCTGGGCGGGTACGCCGTCAAGGCGGGTAATGACCGGCGCCGGGTTCCCGATCACGAAGGGGAGCGGCCCAGACGGGGCGAAAGTAGGTCCGACACGGTTTCGAACCAAAATGGAGGCCTCTCTGGCAAGGGTGAATAACGACGCGCTGACCACGCCGGTGAGGGCGTTTTGATCGACGAAAGTCGTTGGGATAGCAGCGCCGTCGAATACGATTTCGCTGGTCGGAATGAACGGTCCGCCTCTGGCAGTGACCTGGAGGTCGGCCGGCGTGCCTACAAGGATGCTTGGCGGTGTAACCGACGTCAGCGTGGGCGCAGTAATCGTTCCTTCGAAATTGATGTCCCTTTGATTCTGGTCCGTGATAGCGAAGCTCGCCGAAGACGGCGCGAAAGTGACTCCAGGCATCTGAATAGAGACTGTGTAGTTGCCTGCAGGGATGTCCTTGAATACGAATGCACCGACGGAATCGGTGATTCGCGTTGCCAGAAAAGGACCGGTGAGTCGAACCGTACCTCCCGGAATCGGTATGCCGGCGACTCGCGCCGTGCCTACCGCCAGAAACCGATCCTGCGGCCGCGGATTGAAACTCGTGGAAACGAACAACGCCGGCAATCGTGAAAGCACGGAACCGTCCGTTGAACCTTCGATGGCTGCAGCCTGAATCGGGCTGCTGCTGGTTACGTAAATAAAACCCGTGCCCTCCGCTTCGGGCAGGATGTCCGCCAGGGTCCTGGTCGTCTGATTGCCAGCCGGCACCGTGAGCAGCGCCCTGGAAACCGTGGAGCCCTGGTTCGTCACAAACGTCAATGAGACTCCGGAATCGACGGAGCCGGAATTGAGGAAGGTCACGCTGGAGAATGAATTCCTCGAAAGCGAGCGTAACTGGAACGCGAATGTCGTTGCCGCAGGCCCCGCCGGGTCGATCACTGCGAGGTTTGGAGATCCTTCCAGTCCAACCAGGCCAACGGCGGTAAACAGGTCCCCGCCGGTGATCGAAACAAAGCCCACAGTATCAGCCTGTAGATTGAACAGTCCGACAACATTCTGGGATAAGGCGCCCCGGGCAGGCACCGAAACAGTTACCGGATTGCTGGCCGTCGGAATTACTGCTCCGTCGGATCCGCGAGCCGTAAGCGTGATTCCCTGGGGGATATCCGAACCGTTCAACACCTGTACCTGCGTGAAGTAACCCGAACCCGCAATGAATACGGGTATAACGAGAGCCGAAGCTAAACTGTCTCTGGTTATTCCCTCGACAATACCGACATCCTGCCGCACGACGCCGTTGCCTGTGTCGAAGTTTGCCACCGAACCCACGGCGGAAAGAGGACGCGACGGAAGCAGCACGCTCCCGAGGGACCGCACTGTTACATGGGTGATCTCATTCAAATCCGCCTCGGTGACAGGCAGGGCATTCAATGAAACATGCCGGTTCTCCTTTGGTCCCAAAGTGAGCCGCAAGCCATTGACCAGGGCTCCATTTGTCTTTCCAGGGGCCACCAGGACGTTGGCGATCTGCGTGCCGGGGTTGAAGACGCTGATGGAGGTATCCGCGTTCCTTCCCGCACGGGCGAATGGAATAATGATTTCCGAGCCTGAAGTTGCCGGTACAGCGGTGTCCAGAACACCGGCTCCGGTGGTGGTTGCCGTTACAGACAGTGGGGTCGTGCTTTCAACTACTGCGGTTCCCAGAAAACTTCCCAGGGCCGCACTGCTATCGTCGACAATCGTCTGAGTGCCGGCGCTCATGCTGAATCGCAGGGACTGCGCTATGCTGCCATCCGTTAGATAGAACGTTGCTCGTACCGCGGTGCTGGCCGTGCTTATGTTCGAAACAATCAGCTGCAATCCCGGCGCTTCAATTCGGGGGAATACATATGTATAGCCCGCACCGGTGGTTTGCAGAACGCCGCCCGAACTAAGCCCGGCAATCGCCCCAATGACGAGAACCAATGGCAGTATCTTATTCATAATATGCGATCTCCGAGCGGCGAAACTAACCCAAGGTCCCGACGATGTCAACAAGTCCCGTGGCTTGATTGATGCCACTACCATACGTTGTGGGTTAACTTAAAACGGCATAATATCCCCATTTCGCGCCGGTGATATGATCCTCACCCAGTGATTGATCTCACCGGCAAACCCCTGATTACCGAAGATGACATACGAATCGTACCGGCGGGTGTGACCGTGCGGATTACAGACAAGACGCTTGTTACGCCCCTTGCCGCCGACGCCGCACGCGAACGTCACATCAAGATTGAGCGCGTTCCGGTCACAACCTCGCAGCCGGGGCAGCGTCGCCGCCGAATTGCGATTGGAGCCGATCACGGCGGGTATGAAATGAAGGAGGCTCTGAAGGCAGTGCTCGATGAAATCGGCTGCGATTACCAGGATTTTGGTACCAATTCAACGGAGCCGGTCGACTATCCTGACTTTGCGCAGGCCGTCGCACTGGCTGTGGCGCGCGGATCATGCGATCTTGGAATAATGATCGACGGCGCCGGGATCGGGTCCTGCATGGCTGCGAACAAGGTGGCGGGCGTTCGAGCGGCAATGTGCTATGACGCCGCTTCCGCGCGAAACAGCCGCGAACACAACGGAGCCAACGTGCTTACACTCGGCGGAAAGACGATCTCGGACGAGAAAATGCGCGAAATTGTTCGCATCTGGCTTTCGACTACCCTGACCGAGGAGCGCCATCGCCGCCGCGTCGCCAAGATTGACGCTCTCATGGGTGGTGGGTCCGTCTGAGAGTGTTTTTATGGATTCGCTATTGATATTTTTCGATAAAAACGTATACATTACCTGATTCGTTTTTTCGGGATTTGCGTCGCACCCTTCACTCCTATCCGGCAGCCTAATGAAGAACTTAGCCGAAACGGTCCGTAACTCTGCCGATATTGTTCGGGTAGTTTCGGATTACGTCACGCTGAAGGGGACCGGCGCAACGTTGAAGGGGCTTTGTCCATTCCACTCCGAAAAGACGCCTTCGTTTTCCGTTCATCGAGACAAGCAATATTTTTACTGCTTCGGATGCGGAGCCGGAGGCGATGTCTTTTCTTTTGTCATGACCATTGAGAAGGCGACGTTCCCTGAATCGGTAAGGATCGTGGCGGAGAAATTCGGGATTTCCATTCCCGAGCAGGGCGTTGACGACGGGAAAGCCGAGGAGCGAAAGGAACTGTTCGAGGCGCTGGATCGCGCATCGAACTATTTCCGGAAGATGCTTTCGGGCGAGGAGGCGGGTCCAGCGCGGCAGATTCTTGAAAAGCGAAAGATAAGCGCGGAGTTTGCAGAACGGTTTCGCGTGGGCTATGCGCCGGCTGCCGGGCTGCTCGCGGCGCTGCGTCCCCGGGATGCCGTTGCAACCGGATTGTTCGTTCGAAACGAACAAGGTGAAATTTACGACCGGTTCCGGCGGCGGCTGATGTTCCCAATCTGGAATGATCGGGGAAAGGTTATCGCCTTTGGCGGACGGGCCATCGGGGATGTTCAGCCCAAGTACCTGAATTCTTCGGAGTCGCCCCTGTATTCGAAATCGAACGTCCTGTATGCCCTGCATGTTGCTCGCAACGCTGCGCAGAAGGCCGGGAGAATGGTCGTCGTCGAAGGCTATTTTGATTGCCTCAGCCTTCATCAGGGCGGAATTGAGAATGTAGTGGCCTCATGCGGTACGAGTCTCACGC
The DNA here is from genome assembly GCA_945861845.1 of Candidatus Sulfopaludibacter sp. SbA3. Classification (GTDB taxonomy): domain Bacteria; phylum Acidobacteriota; class Terriglobia; order 20CM-2-55-15; family 20CM-2-55-15; genus CAMBFR01. The sequence goes on from CAMAWS010000072.1 coordinate 6,354, forward strand.
AGCAGCAGGTGGCGATCATGGCCCGTTACGTGCCGGAAATCGTAATGAACTACGACCCGGATACGGCAGGCCAGAATGCGATGCGCAAATCGATCGACCTGCTTTTGGCGAAGAATCTGAGGGTTCGAATACTGAAGCTGCCGGGTGGCCTGGATCCGGACGATTTTATCCGGAGGGAAGGCGGGGAGGTTTATTCGCGCCTGATTGCGGACGCCCCTTATTTCTGGCAGTACCTTATGACCGAAGCCGCCCGGCAGCACGACCTCGACCAGCCTTCGGCCAAAGCCGATGCGGTCCGTGATGTTTTGCAGTGTGTTGCGAAGATTCAGGACCGGGTGGAACAGTTGGAAGTTGCGCGGGCGGTTGCCGAAGGCTTCAAAGTTCCAGAGGCCCTCGTATTCGAGAGTCTTCATGTGAGCCCCCGGAGACCGGAAGTCAGGCCTGTAGTGCCAAAGGCTGCAGTAGCCGTCCGCCGGACGCTGAGTCCGTCAGAGAAACAGTTGATCCATGCCGTCTTGCAGGACCAGGAGCTTGGGCGCCAACTGGAACCTTTCGTGGATTTTCTGGTCGAAGCATGGAGCAGGCCCATCCTGGAACAGCTGTTCAAGGACCCCGCCCGCAACCTTGAAGTGGTTCTGGAATCCGTTGAGGACGAGGAACTCCGAAGTGAGGTTCGGGCGGCAGTCATGGAACCGTTTACACAAGTTTCACTGGAACAGGCTTTGGCTTCAGTGGCGCAACTTCGCGATGCCTATCTCGTCAAAAGAGAAATGGAGATCCGCGAGCAACTCAAACAATGCGGCTCCGGTGCAGCGCCGCTCGAATTGATGAAAATGCAGATGGATATCGCCAGGATGAAGGGTTTAAGTCTTGAAAAAACGCGGTAATAGCCTATTTTGTTAATGCAATAATTTTGCGGCGCGCCATGGCTGCTGTTCCCACGGAAGGATTCAGCACAGTCATGGAGTTTTCTTGAGAATATGCCGCTTTGGAGGATTTTTTGGCACTCGAAGATAAGTATACAGATGAGGTACAAAAATTAATCGATATCGGGAAAGAGAAGGGTTACCTCCTTTACGACGAGGTAAGCGATCTCCTGCCGCCCGAGATCAGTGCCTCGGCTGAAGACCTCGACGATCTCTTTTCGGCGTTCGGCACTGCCGGTATTGAAGTCATTGATACCGAAGACCAGACGTTTGGCGCCCTCGACAAGGTTCCGGGCGAGAAGAAGTTCGAGGCCGAAGAAGGAGCCGACCCCGTTGAACTCGACCTCACGCCAGGCGCACTCGAGAAAACCAATGACCCCGTTCGCATGTACCTGCGCGAAATGGGAACGGTTCCCCTGCTGACGCGAGACGGTGAAGTCGAAATAGCGAAACGAATCGAGCGCGGCCAATTGACGGTATTGAAGTCATTGTCGCGGTCTCCGGTCATCGTTCGCGAGATTATCTCGATAGGCGACCAGCTGAGAAAAGATCCAAGCATCATCAAGGACATCCTGCAGTTCAGCGATGAAGAACTGACTGACGAGAAGGTTGAAGAGAAGCATCAGGAGACGCTCGCCACTATCGACCTGATAAACAAGACCTATAAGAAGGTCCAGCAACTGCGGGCAAAGCTGGATACAACCGCGAAGTCGCAGAAGAAACCATATCGGCGGGCTGCATGGAGCCTGGGACGAAACCGCGTCTTCCTGTCGCAGCTTGTGCGGTCGCTCGAGTTTTCAAACTTCGAAAAGATCCGGTTGATGGGCCACATGAAGCAGACCGTCGACAAGGTGCGGCCCCTCGAACAGGAGCTAGGGCGCCTGGAGCGGAAAGCCGACCACACGAAGAAGGATTTCCGAAAGAACGTCCTGAAGGAGATCCGTGTCGTCAGAGCGAAGATCGGGCTCATCGAGGTCGAAACCAAATCCACTGCGCTGGAGTTAAAGAGGACCCTTCAGACGATCGTCCAAGGGCAGATCCAGGCGGAAATCGCAAAGCGGGAACTCGTCGAAGCCAACCTCCGCCTGGTTGTTTCGATCGCAAAAAAGTATACCAATCGCGGTCTCCAGTTTCTGGACCTGATCCAGGAAGGCAATATCGGCTTGATGAAAGCCGTCGACAAGTTCGAATATCGCCGCGGATACAAGTTCTCAACCTACGCGACATGGTGGATCCGCCAGGCCATCACCCGCGCGATTGCCGATCAGGCGCGCACGATCCGCATCCCGGTGCACATGATCGAAACGATCAACAAGTTGATACGCACGTCGCGGGCGCTGGTGCAGGAGCTTGGCCGCGAGCCGACGAGCGAGGAAATCGCGAAGCGCATGGATATACCGGTTTCGAAAGTGCGCAAAGTGCTGAAGATCGCGCAGGAGCCGATCTCACTGGAGACGCCGATCGGCGAGGAAGAAGACTCGCATCTTGGCGATTTCATCGAAGACCGGGGCGTTGTCTCGCCGGCCGATGCCGTGATCAATATCAACCTGAAAGAAATGACAGAGCACGTTCTAAACACGCTTACTCCGCGGGAGGAACGCGTCATCAAGATGCGCTTCGGCCTTGAGGACGGTACGGAACATACGCTCGAAGAGGTGGGCCAGAACTTCGCAGTCACTCGTGAACGCATCCGGCAGATCGAGGCCAAGGCGCTTCGGAAGCTTCGTCATCCCAGCCGTAGCCGCAGGCTGCGGGCGTTCCTCGACGGGACGGGCAGGGATTAGGGTAATATTGAAGCCGCGAACCTGGTTCGCGGCTTTACTTTTTTGGGGCCCATAGCTCAGTTGGTTAGAGCTCCCGGCTCATAACCGGGCTGTCGTAGGTTCAAGTCCTACTGGGCCCATTCTTAAAATGAATTCTGATCTTAAGCAACTCATTCGGCTTCAGGCGATCGATCTCTCCATACTGGAACTCCGGGGCAGGACCGACAAGTTCCCGGGCATCTCGAAAGCCCTCGATGAAAAACTACGCTCGGCTACCGCCGGTCTCGATGCTTCCAGGGAAAGTGTGAAGGAGAATCAGGCTACGCGGAAGAAACTCGAGGGCGAAGTCACTTCCATTGAAGGAAAGATTTCGAAATACCGCGAACAGATGTTGTCCGTGAAGACGAATGTCGAATACAAGAGTCTCCAGAACGAGATCGAGCATGCGCAGGCAGGAATCCGCAAGGTGGAAGACGAAATTCTCAACCTGATGATGAACGCGGAATCGCTGCAGGCCGAGATCAAGACCGGGGAAGCCCGGTTAAAAGAAGATCAGCAGATGGTCCAGGCCGAGCGCAAGAAGCTGGAGGAAGTAAACAAGAACGATCTGACGGCGATTGAGTCCTGCCTCAAGGAGCGCAAGGAGATCGAAGCCGGAGTATCCGGCGATCTGATTGCACGCTACGATCGCGTGCGGAAGTTCCGCGGCGGAGCCGGGGTCGCTCCCGCGCGCAACTACGTCTGCGAATTATGCCAGGTTCGCATCCGTCCCCAGGTTTTCCAGGAAATCAGCAAGAACGACCAGATCATTGCCTGTGACGCCTGCCAACGCATCCTCTACAATCCCGATAATCTCGATCATCCATTTGAAGTGGCATAGACAATGAAGCTGGAGGCCTACATCGATGGAGGCTCGCGGGGAAATCCCGGTGAAGCCGGACTCGGTGTTCATGTTCCCGGCGTTGTTGGCCTTGCCGAATACCTCGGGGTCGGAACGAATAACTACGCCGAGTACTCTGCGCTGATCGCCGCGCTACGCCTGGCCGTCTTTCTCCGCTGCGAAGACTTCACGGTTTACGCCGACTCGGAACTCGTCGTGAAGCAGATTCGGGGCGAGTATCAGGTCAAGAACGAAAACATCCGCCTTCTCTTCGATGCCGCGAAGCGCTGGATAAAACTCATTCCGATTTTCGCCATTCACCACGTCCGCCGCGAACAGAACAAGGAAGCCGACAAGCTCGCCAATCTTGCCATGGACGGCCGCCGCAATTCGGTGAAGTGGGAGAACAAGCTATAATCTCCGGACCATGTCCGATCAAAGCTACAACC
>CAMAWS010000073.1 GCA_945861845.1 Candidatus Sulfopaludibacter sp. SbA3
CCACCCGAAGGTCCTTCTTGTACTCCTGTACCGCTTTCCGGATGGCTCGACCCAACGCAAAGCAACGTTTTCCAGTCGGAGTGGGATACGTGACGACGTTCACGCAAAGCGGAACTACCGGACAGGGCCACTCTTTCGGTTGCCCGAACAGCAGCGAAAGTGGAACCGTCAGCCCATGGTCCACCTCCATCTCGTTCATGATGGTCATGTCGAACTCATTGAGTATCAGAGATTCGGCAAGACTCCATGCAAAGTCCGGATCTCCCTTCACGACCGGCACAGGCCGCGGCCCCCATCCTTCATCGGCAGGCTTGAATTCAGCGGCGACACCCAGGCTGAAGGTCGCGATGGATTTCAAGGAAAAGGCCGAGCCGTGATCGTTATAAACCTCAATGATCAGGTCCGGTTTGATTTCCGCTATCAATTCCTTGGTGCGTTCGAAACCCGCGAAAACTTCCTTCCAGTACTCGTCCTGGGTTTTTCCAAGATCGAGAGCGGCCCCGATCGCGGGAACATGGGAACAACCGATACCTGCAACGATTCGAGCCATTAAGAATTACCTTGGATTGCAAGCGCTAACTGTGCAGATTTACTTCGGTTGCCATCTACGGGACGTCCCCCTGACAGCATCATTTTCCGATAGTCTTCCCGCGTCATGCCAGTCATTGACGCCGCCATTTCCTCGAACGAAAGTCCGCAGGTAGCACCCAGCTTGGAGACGTAATAGATGTTTCCACCCTCCTGGATCATTTTCAGCCAGTTTCGATCGAGGACGGCACGGCGCTGCATATCGGTCAGCACATACTCGTCAAGGTAGGCGGCATCATCGGCGAGGAATTTCCTGCGGTTTTCCTCTTTCATGAGGGACATGCAGAACATGTTCAGGTTGTAGCCCTTGGCGCAGGCGTTCTTGTCGAAAAGATAAGTTCCCGGAATATCAGCGTAGTCTTCGTATTTATTCATCGATTTGCCCAGATAGGAGAGCTATGAAAAAGCGTGTAATGAAAGTCACTCAATTGTTATAGTCGGCCGCCATTAAAAGGTGAATTACTCATTTCGACTTGTAGTAAGACCTTTTGCATATGGATCTGGAGGACCTGTGGAGCTTCGACACTTACGTTATTTCCTTGCTGTGGCCGAGGAACTGCATTTCGGCCGGGCGGCGAAAAAGCTGAATATCAGCCAGCCGCCATTGAGCCAGCAGATCATGCAACTGGAGCAGGAGCTTGGGGTAAAGCTCTTCCAGAGATCTAAAAGGCAGGTAAAGCTCACCAGGGCCGGAGAGATGTTCGCCAGGGAATCTCGGCTGGTATTGGTTCAGGTGGATCATGCTGCGACGGTGGCGGTGCAGGCAGACCAGGGCCAGATCGGTCAATTGACCATTGGGTCGGTGCTGTCGGTTGACAGCGTCATGCATAGAACCTTCGTCGAAATACTCCAGGCCTATGCGAAGCGCCATCCGCACGTTCGCATTGCATTGCGCAGTATGACGACGCCCCAGCAAATTGACGCTCTTCGCACCGGCCGTGCGGACGTTGGTTTCCTGACGGGAAATCTTGCTCACGACGCCCTGCTGGCAACCGAGCCCGTACAGCGCGATCCGCTGATGCTGGCGGTGCCGCGAGACAACCATCTTGCGGCCCGCCGGAGCGTGTCGATGAACGCCCTGGCCGCGGAGCCGTTCATCATCGTGTCGCGGCATCTCGCGCCGGCATATCACGACCTGATCGTTACATGGTTCCGTGACCAGGGTTTCAGCGTCAATGCGGCGTATGAATCCGACAATCTCTTCAGTACCTACACTCTTGTTGAGTGTGGCTTGGGAGTCGCGTTGTTGCCTGAATCGCTGGACAATGTGAGGCGCGATGTCGTTTTCAAAGAGGTAAACGTCAAGACACCGAGCCTGGAGTTGCTGGTTGCCTACAGGCGCGACACGCACTCCGAAGTGCTGCGCTCTTTCCTCGCGGTTGTTCGAGAGGTCGTGGCGAAATAAAGATGCTGCCGCTTCGGCGGCCATTATTTATTCCTCAATCGGATCATTCGCCGAATTGATGGCTCCATAACTCGTGATTCCTTGACCAAAGTGCCGGGCGTCCCTTAACCTACCGATCGGTCGGTAGGTATATGTCAGTAGCCAAAATTCCCCGCAATCGAGTTTTCGAAGTAGCAGCCGAAGTGTTTCATCGCAACGGCTACGACAATACGTCCATGAGCGATGTGGCGACAGCTGCGGGTTTGACCAAGGCGGGGCTTTATCATCATGTCGCGAGCAAGGAAGCGCTGCTGCATACGATTCTCGATTACGGTCTGGACATGACCGATTCGTTCGTAGTCGAGCCTTTGAAACGGATCGAGGATCCCCTGGAGCGGCTCAAGACGATGATCGAGCTCCATTTGCGCCTGGTATTGGACGAGCGCAACCGGGAGGTCACCGGGATTCTCCATGAATGCCAATCGCTTTCGGATGCTGATCGAGCGCGCATCAACCGCCGCAAGAAAGAATATGTGCGGATGACGACGAAGCTTATTGAGGACGTTACGAAGAAATACGACATTGCCGCCGTCAATCCGAAGCTGGCCGCATTCGCGCTGCTTGGGATGTTGAACTGGACCTATCAGTGGTACAAGGCATCGGGGCCGATCCGGTGCGACGAAATAGTGCAGGGTTTTCAGAAGATGTTTTTGCAGGGAATTCTGGCGCCCAAGCGATGAACTGGGCGATGAACCGGGAGATGAACGCATGGAAAAGATAATGATTTTCGACACGACATTACGCGACGGCGAGCAGGCGCCGGGCTTCAGCATGAACGGTGAAGAGAAGATCCAGATGGCGCGGCAGCTCGAGAAGCTGCAGGTGGACGTCATTGAGGCCGGATATCCTATCGCGTCCGAAGGCGACTTCGAGGCGGTGAAGCAGATCTCGGCGGAAATCCGCAGCGTCACGATTGCGGGCCTGGCCCGTGCGGTCCCGATCGATATTGACCGCTGCTGGCAGGCGCTCGAAGGCGCCGCGAAGCCTCGCATTCACACGTTTCTTGCAACCAGCGATATTCACCTCAAGTACAAGCTCGGCAAGAGCCGTGAAGAAGCCCTCGAAATAGCCGTAAAGGCTGTTCAAAGGGCGCGCAGCTACTGCAATGACGTCGAATTTTCCGCCGAGGACGCCGGCCGCACCGACATCGATTTCCTCTGCAGGGTATTTGACGCTGTCATCGAAGCCGGAGCCACCGTGATCAACGTGCCCGACACGGTCGGTTACCAGACGCCTGCCGAGTACGGCGCCCTCATCCGCACGCTGCGCGAGCGCGTGCGCGACACGGACCGCGTGACAATAAGCACGCACTGCCATGATGATCTCGGCCTGGCCGTCGCCAACAGCCTTGCTGGAATTGAAGGCGGAGCGCGGCAGATTGAATGCGCAATCAACGGAATCGGCGAGCGCGCCGGTAACGCGGCGCTGGAAGAAGTTGTGATGGCCATCGATACGCGCAAGAAGTATTACAACGTGACCACCGGAGTTCAGACCGAAGAGTTGTTCCGTTCCAGTCAGTTGCTGTCGAAGCTGACGGGAAAGGACGTTCAGGTCAACAAAGCCATCGTGGGCAAGAATGCTTTTGCTCACGAAGCCGGGATCCACCAGGACGGCATGCTGAAAGCCGCCGTGACCTACGAGATCATGGTGCCGGAGAGGGTTGGCGTGAAGAGCATGATCGTTCTCGGCAAGCACTCGGGGCGTCATGCCCTGGTCGCTCGCTATCGCGAACTCGGCTACGACCTGAGCAAGGAGGATCTCGACCGCGCCTACCAGGGCTTTGTGAAGGTTGCCGACAGGAGGAAAGTTGTTTCCGATGACGACCTCATCGCGATCATTGAAAAGCGGGAGGCTGCAGCAAACGTTTAGCCCTCATCCGGCCCTTCGGGCCACCTTCTCCCGATGGGAGAAGGACATCCCGCGGGGCTGTCCCTCTCCCATCGGGAGAGGGTGCCGCGAAGCGGCGGGTGAGGGCGGTTCAGGGGATCCAATGTAATGAAAGCCAGAATTGCATTTTTACCAGGCGACGGTATCGGCAGGGAGGTTCTTGTCGAGGCGCGGCAGGTTCTCGAAATCATCGCATCCGAGCACGGACACGAGTTTGAATTCGTTGAAGGCGATATTGGCGCCATTGCCATTGAACGTCATGGCGAGGCGTTTCCCCTGCCGACGCGGGAAATCTGTGAGAGTTCACAGGCCGTCCTGCTCGGCGCCGTCGGACACCCGAAATTCGATCACCTTCCTCCCGACAAGAAGCCTGAGCGCGGATTGCTGGCGCTTCGCGAGTTTCTTGGAAACTACGCGAATCTCCGCCCGGTATTGATTTCCGAGCCCCTTATCGACAGTTCGCCGCTGAAGAGTGACGTCGTTCGCGGCGTGGATATGCTGATCGTGAGGGAACTTCTCGGCGGCATCTACTTTGGAAAGCCCCGGGGCCGCGACGGCGATCGCGCCTACGACACGGAGACCTACAGCCGCGATGAAGTGCGGCGCATTGCGCGAATGGGATTCAAGCTTGCGCAGTTGCGTCATCGGAAGGTCACTTCGGTGGACAAGGCCAATGTGCTCGAGAGTTCCGTGCTCTGGCGCGAGACGGTTGCGGAAGTTGCGCGGGAATTTACCGACGTGAAGCTGGAAAACATGTATGTGGATAACTGCGCGATGCAGATTGTCGCGCGGCCGCAGCAGTTCGACGTCATCCTCACGAACAACATGTTCGGCGATATCCTGAGCGACGAAGCGGCGATGCTGGGCGGCAGTCTTGGTGTGCTACCATCGGCGAGTATCGGCGGGAAGGTCGGACTGTACGAGCCGGTACACGGGTCCGCTCCCGACATTGCCGGAAAGGGAATCGCCAACCCGATAGGCGCGATCTCGTCGGCCGCGATGCTGCTGGAGCACTCGTTCGGACTGCATCATGAAGCGACGAAAATTGACCGCGCTGTTGTAAAAGCTCTCAGCCGCCATTATCGAACACCCGACCTGAAGAGCCGCACGAAGGAGAAAACCGAAGAGCGCATTGTTTCGACCAGGGAAATGGCCGAATGCATTCGCGATTTCATTAGAACGCCTGATGCCACCTAAAACGTTATACGACAAAATCTGGGACGCCCATCTCGTAACACCTGAAACGGACGCTCCCGCGATCCTTTATATCGATCTTCATCTGGTTCACGAGGTCACCACACCGCAGGCTTTCGAGGGATTGCGGGGCCGCGGCCTGAAAGTCAGGCGAACGGACCGGACCATTGCGACGATGGATCACTCGATTCCAACCATCAGCCGGTCGCTTTCCTCCGTCGATTCGCAGGCCGCCGACCAGGTTCGGCGCCTTGAGTCCAATTGCAGGGAATTCGGCGTCCAGCTGTTTGGAATGGATGACCGGCGGCAGGGAATCGTCCATGTCATAGGTCCGGAGCTGGGACTCACCCAGCCGGGACAGACGATTGTCTGCGGAGACAGCCATACGTCCACGCACGGCGCCCTTGGCGCGTTGGCGTTCGGAATCGGAACCACCGAGGTGGAACAGGTGCTGGCTTCCCAGTGCCTGCTCTCCCGGAAGTCGAAGAATTTTGCCGTTGAATTCGATGGCGCGCTGAGGCCTGGAGTTACCGCCAAGGACATGGTTCTCGCCCTGATCGGGCAGATCGGAACCGGTGGCGCCACGGCGCACGTCCTCGAATACAAGGGCTCGGCGATCCGTTCGCTCGATATGGAATCGCGGATGACGATCTGCAACATGTCGATCGAGGCCGGGGCGAGGGCTGGTCTCGTCGCGCCCGACGAGACAACCTTCCAGTATGTGTCGGGCCGCGAATATGCTCCGAAGCCAAAGGACGGTGCGTGGGATCGAGCGCTTGCGAAGTGGAAGGCGCTGCCGAGCGACCAGGACGCCGTCTACGACCGCACCGTGCGGATCGACGTGAACTCTCTTGAGCCTGTCATCACATTCGGTACAAATCCTGGAATGAGCATTCCCATTACCGGCCACGTGCCGGACCCCTCGAATACCGCCGACTCCAGCGCCCGCGCTCGTTTGGAGGGTGCGCTGAAGTACATGGATTTAAAACCAGGCCAGCAGTTGCTCGGGCATCGGGTGGACGTCGTATTCATTGGCAGCTGCACCAATTCCCGGCTGTCGGACCTCAGGTCCGCGGCTGGAGTAATGCGTGGCCGCAAAGTGAATCCCGCGGTGCGGGTGCTTGTGGTCCCGGGCTCCCAGGAAGTGAAGCGGCAGGCCGAAGCCGAGGGCCTCGACCGTATATTCAAGGATGCCGGCGCCCAGTGGCGCGAACCCGGCTGCAGCATGTGTATCGCCATGAACGGCGATCAGCTCGAACCGGGGCAATCTTCGGTGAGCACCAGTAATCGCAATTTTGAAGGGCGGCAGGGAAGAGGCGGCCGCACGTTCCTGGCCTCGCCACTGACGGCAGCGGCGACGGCTATCGAAGGTCATATTGCAGACGTCCGAAGCCTGGGGGGTTTTTAGTGAAATTCGAGAGGTTCTCTTCGCAGGCTGTTTTTCTCAATCGCGAAAACATCGACACCGACCAGATCATTCCCGCCCGATTTCTCAAAGTCACCGACAAGATCGGTCTCGGCAGCGCTCTGTTCACCGATTGGCGGTCCGATCCTGCATTTGTGCTGAACACGCCGGCGGCGGCAACCGCGAAGATCCTCGTTTCCGGCGCGAATTTTGGATGCGGCAGCTCCCGCGAGCACGCCGTTTGGGCGTTGTGGGGTTTCGGATTTCGCGCGGTCATTGCGCCGAGTTTCGCCGACATTTTCCGCCAGAATGCGCTGAAGAATGGATTGCTTCCGATAGTGGTCAATGCGCCAACGATCGCGACGCTGCCTGCGGACGCACTGTTTACAGTAGATCTTCTCGACCAGACCCTTTCGGTCGACGGAGACACACGCATACTGTTCCCGATAGATTCCTTCTCGAAGACGTGCCTGCTGGAAGGCCTCGATGAACTCGGGTACATCCTGAAGCACGAAGCGGCGATCGCGGCATTTGAAAAAGCCGGAACGCGGGCGTAACGAAGCGTCTTCAGTCCGCCTGTGGGCGCGGGGCGTCAGCCCCGTGCCAAGATCAAACAGGAATGTTCTGAAACTTTGCACGCGGCTAAAGCCCCGCGCCCACAGCGTGCCCCTTCGAATCCTTTTTGACACCCGGCGGTCTTTAGTTGCATTATCCGGACACTGCAAATGAAAGCCACAACCACCACTTACGAACTTCAGGAACGAGAACACTTGTTCCGGATGGTTTTCGAGCATTCTGCCGACGCGATCTTCATCGAAGACCTGGAGGGCAATGTCCTGGATGCAAATCCGGCGGCTTGCCGTCTGCACCGCCTCACACACGAGCAGTTGGTGGGGAAGAACGTCTCGGAGCTTGTGCCTGCGGAACTCCGCGATTCGGTTGTTCGTCATATCGGAAAGTTGGTTGACGGCGAGGTCGAAGGAGTCAGTCTCGCATCGGACGGAAGAAAGATCCCGGTCTCGATTCGCTCTTCAGCCATCGAGTTCATGGGGCAGAAGGCCGTGCTTCTAAATGTTCGCGACATCAGCGAGCGCCGCCGGTCGGAAGACGCCTTGCGCGACTCCGAAGAGCGTTACAGGTTGTTGTTCGACTGCAATCCCCAGCCGATGTGGGTTCACGATCTTGAGAGCCGCCGTTTCATTGCAGTAAACGACGCGGCCGTCCGTCTCTACAAGTATTCCAGCGACGAGTTTCTTTCGCTGGACTCCACGGATCGTCTCTGGGACCAACCCGACCCCGCCGCCGAGTTGCCGCGCCTGAAGAACATTGTGAATGTCGCCCTCGCCAGGCATCGCCGGAAGGACGGCACCATCCTCAATGTCGAACTCACGCAGCACACCATGAAATTGGATGGGCGTTTTGCCGCCTTCGTCATGATCAGCAAGGTTATTTCTTCCAGCCGGTAATACAGTTCTCGAATGCTACGGATACTCTGCGCCATCGTTCTCTTTGCCGGGCCGCAGGCTCAGGTTCCCCGGATCTGGGACGATGCCCGGCTTGCGGATTGGGCGACGCCCCTGGCCACATTGAACGTTCGTCCCGCCAACTTCACTTCCGAGGAATACTACCGCGTACCTGCGGACAATCTTCGAACCTACCCCGTCTATCCGCCGGATCGCGAGCCGCCCGGATATTGGGAATGGCTTCAGGCGCAGAAGCCGCAACCCCTGGTCGATGCCGCGCAGATTCAGACGAATGACGACTGGGTCGCGGCAGGGAAGCGCGCGTTTATTGAACTCGACTCTGTGCTTGCGCGAACGAACGATCCGGCAACGATCGCGCGCGCGCGCGATCCCGAGTCTTTCAAGGGGGTGTACACGCTGGCGGATGGCAGTGTCCTGGATCCGCGCTGGGTCGTCACCGAGCAGGGCGTCATGCTCACGATGTCTGATTGCAGCAACTGCCACATGCGCGCGCGGCCGGGAGCAGATCCCCTGTTTGCGGGACCGCTGGCGTCATGGCCGGCGGAAATGCCGCAACCTCGGCCATCCGGATTGCCGGTGTTCGAGTTTTTCGGCCGCGCATTCTCCCGGCTGTTTCTCGATGAGCCGTTTGGTATGGCGTTCTGGAGAACGATGGCTGCTCCGTGGGCGCAAGACGAGCGCATCGACCTCCTGCGCGACATGACCGACGTCCGGCAGATCGGCCCTCTTTTTGGGGGCAATACCGGCACCGTGCCCCGCACGAACGGAAGCCCGTTCCACGGCACAAAGGTTCCAGACCTCCACGTGCTCCGCTACAACAAGTATCTCGATTCCACCGGTACGCACCGCCTGCGCGGGCCGGAAGACGTGGCCCGCTACGTGGCGCTCATCACAGGAGCCGATCCCATGGAGTTTGGGCCGCACCAGATGCTCACTCCGGAGCAGAGACGCGTTCCGTATCGGTTTGCGGACGAAGTGTTGTACGCGATCGGCATGTACCTGCTTGGCCTCGAGCCTCCGGCAAATCCGGATACCGCTCCGCAAAATGTCGTAAGTGCGGGCGAGCGGGTGTTTGTTGAGCAGGGGTGTGGCGGGTGTCACGCGCCTCCGGATTACACCAACGGCAGACTGACGGTGGCGGAGGGATACGAAGCGCCACCCGATCATCCCAATCGCGATGACGTTTCAGGCATCTCCGTGGGGACCGATCCCGGTTTGGCATTACGGACGCGGAAGGGAACCGGGTTTTACAAAGTGCCGTCGCTTCGCGGCCTCTGGTACAGGCCGTTTCTGTTGCACGATGGATCAGTTGCAGGTCTCGATGAATTGTTCGACCGCGAACGTCTCAGTCCCGAACATTTACCGGGTGGCTGGAAGGAGCCGGGCACGGAGCGGAGGGCTGTTACCGGTCATCGCTATGGTATGGACCTGAACGGGGAAGACCTGGAATCGCTGCTCGCATTCTTGCGGAGCTTGTAAAGAAAACAGGGGCCGGACTCCGAATTCGTGAATTGCAGAATTCGGAGTCTGTCCCCTGTTTTCTTTACTTCGTATAAGTCTTGCTGAAACCGTTTCGGCTATTGGTAACCGTAAACGTGCCGTCCTGCCGGGCGGATACCTTGATCCAATACGCGGGTCCATTGTGCGCGGGTGGTGGTGGAACATTCGCGCCTGGCTGTGGCGCGGGAATCGCGGCAAGCGGCATGGCGGCGGGTTGCTCGTCCACAAGGTTTGCGATGAACATTCCAGGCGTTGTGTATTCCTGGCCGCTGAGCAATGAGAAGTGAAGCTGCCACAGATCCTGGAGCCGCGGCGCCGAATGAATAATTTTCATCGCATCGGGTTGTCCGCCTTTGCGCGTGCCGTTGTTGAGAATGGCGGCGCGGGGTTCGACGGCATGCACAAGGACTTCGGCATTCGAGACCGGCTGCCCGTGGTGCGACACCACCAGGAGGTCCGCCTGGCCGAGACGGTTATTGGGGCACATCAGGTCAAATTCCTTATTCACCGTCAGGTCGCCGAGGTGAACGACCCGAAAGTCTCCGAACGTGATTCTGCTACCGACCGACTGCGCATTTTCGGTCCGATCCACCTCCTGCGGCTTGAAAGCAGCGCAGAACGGATTGGGTTTGCCAGCGCCTGGAAGAGACGTCTTGATGACCTCGCCGGCGGAGGCCACTACGCGCACGTCGAGCCCCGCGATTGGTATCCTGTCGCCAGGTTTCACCACCGTGTGTTTGGCCTTTCCATAGAGCTCGGGATAAGTCGTTTGCAGAAACATATCGATGGCA
>CAMAWS010000074.1 GCA_945861845.1 Candidatus Sulfopaludibacter sp. SbA3
CGGCGACCGCGCATGAGAAGCTTTCCTGGCGCCTGCCTGCTTTAGTTCCAAAAGGTGTGAGGGCTGGAAATCCGCCTTGGACCAGCGATAGCCGTCGTCGAAGGCGATGCCCAGCAGGTACCCGATTTCCTCAGCTGTGCAGTACTTGACGATCCCGCGGTATTCCCCATTCTCATGATGAAGGGAGACTTCTGTTTCGCGGGGTATCGAATGCTCCATCTGGAGGCATGCGCCCGTTACTGAAATGTCTTCGAGGCTCACCACTTCGCTTCGATTACTCCCATAGTCTTCCGTCCAGCGAATCGTGATGAATTCTGCGCACAGGTTACGGTTCTTTTCTCGCTGTTTGTTCATGGACTTTGTATCGGCAATTTCCGCAAAAAAGTTTAGTTCGGATTTCTCGCCGGATAATCCAAATGAGGTAGTGTAGGTAGACCCGAATCCCAAGAGGCACGATCACCATGATCTGGTTTGGCCGATATAACATTGAGGGACGATTGTCGGGCAGCACGAAACGGCTGGCGCGCGAGGTGCTCGACGAACTGATTCCTCTGGCATGCGAATTGCCCGCGGACAATTCCGCGTCCCAGTTGCTCGTCGAACTGACGCTGGCCGAGCATCCGCCCACCCGCGGACGCTCGGCCACGGTGACGTTTACCGCCATGGCGCGCGGGACATTAGCAGGGCCGATCGAGTGGGTGGGACCACCACCGCCGCCCGACGCCCTCGCGGCCTGCGACGCCGGTGAACCGCTCCCCTTTCTCCGGCTCGACATTCTCTCCCGCTCCGGTCGTGCCGTTGGCGGGGTGCTGATCGTGCCGGATGGTGTCTTCACGCTCGGGGAGATACAGCGGGCGGTGGAGCCAAGCCTCGATAGCGGAGGCCAGCGGCCCGCCCGATACGGCGTGCTCGCTTCCGCGCTGCGCCCTCCGCCGACGCGACGCCCCTGTCAGGCGAGTGATTTCGCGGCCAGGCTGGCTGTCTGCCGGTGCGAGAATCCGGGCTGTCCGTCGCGTGGCGGTGAAGTGCTCGTGCGGGGAGATTTTTCGGGCTTCTCCTGGTCGCGGCCCTACGCCATTGCCTACCCGTGCCCGTCCTGTATCGGGCCCTGGGAAAACCGCTGGGCACTGACGTGGGTTCGGCCAGCGACGCACGCGTCAATGGCGGGCGGCGTGGTGGCTGAGTATCGCATTCCACCGACCCAGCGGCGGCGGACCCCCATTGCCAACCGGATGGCGATCGTCGTCGGGTCGCCACAGGCTACGGCATGGGGGGGATGGTCGAGCACCACCATCCGGCAGATCCCCGCCGGCATGAAGCGGTTCCTGCGGATCCAGCAGCCGGCGGCGCTCCGGACCGCGCTGCTCGACGATCCCGTCCTCGCCGGCTCGCTCCTTTCCGGCCTCGTGTCACCCACGAATCTCCGCGCCTTCATCGATACCCTGCGCAGAATGCCTGCCAGCCAGCGTTTCGGCGGCGTCGCCACGGGACTCGCACACGCCTATTGTCCGCGGCGCCCGGCTAACTACGCGACGCCGCGGGATGAAACCCAGGCGTCGCACTATCAATACATCGCCTACGATCCGGAAATCTTCCTGGCCAGGCTGCATGCCTACGGCGCGCTCGATGTGCGCGGACGCTTTCTTGACGTCGGTTGCGGCATGGGGGAAAAGGTGTTCCTGGCATTCGCGCTCGGCCGCTTCTCACAGTGCGACGGTCTCGAATACGACGCGAAGATGGCTGCAGTCGCCGACTTTCTCTTCAACAGGATCGCAACGCCAGACCGCTACCCGGTGTGCATCATCCAGGGCGACGCCCTGGAGTTCGATCGGTACGGTGATTACGACGTCGTCTACATGTATCGGCCATTCCGCGAGCGGGAGCCGATGAGCCGCCTCGTGCGACGGATCGCGGCGCAGCTCAAGCCAGGGGCGATCATGTTCGATGTAATCCGCGACAAGTTCGCACTGAGGAAAGCCGCCGACGGCGGGCTGTTCACAGTCGCCACCCTGCCCACCGACGGCATTCCCGCATGGACTGTGCCGGTGACCATCGACGACTTCCTGAACCAGATGAAGATCGGCTGACCGATTGTCGCTGGATCCTGCAATTGCGGTCCCCGCAGGAAGGGGGGCAGGCCTGCCGGCGGCGCGATGGTTAACCCGCGTTTCTCGCAAGATTTGAATCGACCTGAAGGCAAGTCCCTCTCCCTTTGGGAGAGGGTGCCGCGAAGCGGCGGGTGAGGGTTGACGGTGTGTAGCCCTCTCGACCCTCACCCGGCCTTCGGCCACCCTCTCCCAGAGGGAGAGGGACCATACTCCGGGACGTTCGCCAATAAATTAGTGCGAAATGCCGGTTAATCCCGAACAGACTGGCGCAGAACAGGCAGATCGATCAGGAACGTCGTTCCCTGGTCCGGCGTGGATTCCACTCGAATCTGTCCGTTGTATTGCTGCAGGATCGAGCTCGCGACTGCAAAACCCCGCCCCGTACCGAATTCAACCGCAGGACCGGCGTGATGTATGGAAACATGCGCGTTCTTGCCCGCGCACCATGAGCGGATTCGAAGCTGCCGCGGTGATTCAGATTGAAGGACAGCAGCCTCCGCATGTCTTATCAGGAAGGACAGAACCAGGCGCATTTCGTGCTGATGGGCGTACACGGGTGGCGCGACTTCCGCAATCAACGCGACCTCGATATTGTTTCGGTTCCACTCGTCCGCCTGCAATTGGCCGAGCTGCCGCAACTCATCTCCCAGGCTCATGGGAGCAAGTCCCTTTCTCTGCTCCTCCAGGGACTCCCGAAACTTGACGGCAGCGGCAGCGGTCCGGGTAATGCCTTTGCGGACCTCGTCCAGATGGTTCCATGCGGTTCCCGGCAGAACGGTTTGCTCCGGAACGAGTTCAAGGTAACCCATGGCGAACATTAGCGGATCATTGACCTGACCAATATCCTGCTGCGATCTCTCGGGCAGGCGGCCACTATCCCGCTGTTCCCTCGCAAGCGCCTGGGCGTGAAGGACTGAATTCTCCAAGGCCAACCCAATGTAGACGGAAATGCCCAGCAGAAATTCACGGTCGGACGGCGTAATGGGCCTCAAACGGTTCAGAAGTTCCAGGACTCCGACCACGTCTCCGTTACGATTGCAAACCGGCAGAGCGAAGAGGTCATGCGTGTAGTAACCGAGCTTGCGATCGAACTGGCGGTCAAAGCGTGGGTCCTCATACGCGTCCGCAACGTCGAGGATCTCACCCGTGGCTGCAACCGTTCCCGCGATTCCCATACCGACAGGCAGGGAAATTGCTCCGCCGTCGATTTCCTGCGCCACGAGCGGCCGCAGCGTATTCCGGGAACGATCAACCACGAACACGGAAATACGTTCCACTGCGATTTCCGCACGAACCACCTCCAGGATGATTCGCGTGAGCTCCTCGAGTTCGAGAGTTGAATTCAGGAGCCGTACAGTCTCAAGCAGCGTTTGCAGCCGCTGGATTTCGGGTTTCGGCGCGTCCGTCATGGGCACCATTCTACGTGGCGGTCATGCATTTTGCGAAGGGGACGATTTTCCGCCTGAGTAGATTTCAACATTTTCATGTTAGCTCGGCGACCGGCAAGCCGGATAGAATCGGCGCCGAGGAGGCCCTATGAACAGGTCCACACTATTGATTGGCGGCTGCCTGGTCTTCGCTGCAGCCTGTTCGGCTCCCGAAATCCAGACACCGGCAGCATCCGCGCAGGTGACGTTGTTCGAGGGCGCGAGGCTGATTACCGGCGACGGCAGTCCGCCGCTCGAAAATTCGGCCTTCATCGTCGAGAACGACCGGTTCACGAAAGTTGGCCGGACGGGCGAGTTAGCAGCGCCCCCGGGCGCAACGCGCGTGGACCTGGCCGGCAAGACCGTGATCCCGGCGCTAATCGACGCACATTCCCACATCGGCTACATGAAGGACCTGACCAGCGGACCGCAGAACTACACGCGTGAGAACATTCTCGACCACATGTACCGGTTCGCCTACTTCGGTGTCGCCGCCAGCCAGGCGATGGGCACCGACTTCGGTGAACTGCCGTTCCAACTCCGTGACGAACTGCTGGCCGGGAAACACGCCGGCGCAGCGAGGTTCCTTTCGGCCGGCCGAGGCCTTGCGCCGATCGACGAAATCAGCCCGAATAACATGCGCCAGGCTGCGAATGTAGTGACGACCGAGGAGGGAGCGCGCGCCACGGTCCAGGAGCTTGCTGCGCGAAAGGTAAAGATTATTAAAACCTGGGTGGACGATCGCGGCGGGACCATAAAGAAGCTGACACCGAATCTGTACCGGGCAATTATCGACGAGGCCCACAAACAGAACCTTCGGGTAGCCGTCCACGCAACGGGTTTGGCGGACGCCAAAGAACTGCTGCGTGCCGGGATCGACGTATTCGCGCACATGATGAGCGACGTCGATGACGAACTCGTCGACCTGTTCAAGCAGCACCCGAAGACGGTAGTCTTGCTGGCGCTTGGAGCACCTCGGCGAACGATCTATGCGCCGTGGCTCAATCCGCCGCACCCCCTTATTGCAGAGACTGTCTCGCCCGGACAAATCAGGCGTTTGCAGGAGCGGCTTGCAGGCACGACGCCGGCGGCGCTTGCGGACGGCCGCCAGGCCTGGGATCGGCTGGCCCGCGGAATCGTCAGGCTCAATGCTGCGGGCGTCAGGATCGGCGTGGGAACTGACGGTGGAGGACAAACCGGAGATCAGTTCATCGGCTGGACGATGCACACGGAAATGGAAAACATGGTTGCCGCCGGCATGACGCCGGCCCAGGTTCTCGTCGCAGCCACGCGGACTTCCGCTGAAATTCTCGGCCTCGATGATCTCGGCATGGTAACCGCCGGCAAAAGCGCGGACTTTGTCGTGCTCAACGCAAATCCCCTGGACGACATCACGAATACGAGAAATATATCCAGCGTCTATCTGCGCGGCAAGGAGGTCGAACGGTCAAAGCTAAAAGCAAAATGGGCGGGTGGCGGACAGGCAAACTAACGCGAACCCTCGTCGTTCCGGATGGAACCGCACTCAATTACGGCGCGCTTATTCATCCCGCGAGAGTCAGTTGAACCGCCAAGACGCCAAGAACGCCAAGAACGCCAAGCAGCACCAGGTTTCTGTGAATTTATCGACATCACCTTATTGGTGAGCGCCAAGAACCCAAGATGCCCTTCGTGTTGCTTGGCGAACTTGGCGTCTTGGCGGTTCAACTGCTTTTTTTAGGATGAACGAATAGTTCGTTCCGGTGGCCTCGCCGGTCAACGCAAAGAATTCCTTGGCGAACGCCGCCGTATGGGCACCTGCCTCAAGCGGCATGGCGGGACTCCCAGCATACCGGCGCCATCAAAAGCGGGTACAATCCGCTCGTATGAAATGAGCGGCTGCGAATGCAAGCCCGACAGGGCGCAGCCATCAGGTGGAGGACGCGCCCGTTGATTACGTCGAACGTTCGTTATCCGAATAGCTGTCATTTCGGTGTTACGCCATCCGGAATCGCCTTCGAGTACGCCATCGAGACCGATTGATGCTTCCAAGAATCCTGTCGATAGCGGCTCCCCTGTTCGTTTACGTGACCCTTGCGCTGCTTGTCCGTGGGCTATGGGAGGAGCGGAAGAAATTCGACTGGATCGCCCTCGTCCTCGCCGCCGCCGGGCTGCTTGTGTCGCTGACCTTGCTTGACCCTGCCCACCGGTTGTTCTTCGATGAAGATACGTACATCAATATCGCGTCAAATCTGACGAAGGCGCCGGTTGCTCAAGTGACGTTGCTGGGAGGACCGGACCAGGTCGCTGTTTCGGCCTATTACAAGGAACCGGCTGGCTGGCCGGTGTTGCTGAGCCTCGTGTTTTTCTTCACGGGAGCGAGCGAGCAGGTTGCCTTCTTCGTTGCACGAATTTTTTACGGGCTCACCCTTGCCGCCGTTTATATGCTGTCGCTCACAGCTCTTCAATCCCGGCGTCAGGCGTTGATTGCAGCGATATTGGTTGGCGCAACGCCGGCATTTTTCTGGTCTTCGGCATCGACGGGATTAGACATTCCCGCGGCATTATTTGTAGTTCTCGGACTTCTGGGAATCTTTGCGGGAAATGCACCCCTCGCTGCCGCCGGCTTCGCGATGGCCGCCCAGCTTCGCCTGGAATTGATTATTCTGGCGCCGATCGTTTTACTCGCCCCGAAAATTGCGACCCGATGGAAAGTTGCGGCTGCGGGTTTGCTTGCCGCCGAGGCCGCACATGTGGCATGGGTTCTCTCGATCGCTCCGGAGTTCGCGCGGGCAGTGCGGGTTGAATCGGCATTCTCGCCGCAGTACGCCGCCCAGAACGTTGCCTCCAACGTCAAATACCTCTTCAATCCCCTGCTCTTTCCGGCCGTGATCACCGGCCTCGCAATCTTCAGCCTGTTCCGGAAACGCCCCGGCAAGTGGCCGCGATGGCCGCTGGTATTTTCAGTGGTGGCGGTTTCCGGGGTCTATGCGGCCTTTTATGTCGGCAGCTTCGAGATCAATCCGCGGTACAGCATTCAAATCCTGGCCCCCCTTGCCCTCCTTGCCGCGTCAACGATTCGGCGGCCGGTCTTAGTCGCGGCTGTTATTGCGTCCCTGGCAATACCGCAGTTTGGAGGCTACAGCGTTCCTGCCTTCGTTCAGGCCCTGGAGGCAGATCACAGAATCGCCACGGGTTTTGCTTCCCGGGTTGGATCCGAAGATCTCGTGCTGAGCGCCCAACAGGAAATGTTCCTGAATCAGGGGCTCCGGGCAATGAACTCCGTGCTGGCATCGGAACAGGCCGAACGGCTGAACGAGCAATTGAAACAACGGAAGGTGTGGTACCACTCGGGCGCGCGGACTAGTTTGGCAAATTCTCAAGACTGGGAAGCAGACCAATGGGTGAAGTCCAACTATGAACTTCGGCTCATTGAATCCCATGAAGCCGGCTCGATGAAGGTCGCCTTTTACGAGATAATGAAGCCGGTCGGTCGGTAGGATCATGGATCACAACACATACATCCAGAGGGCTCTCGAAATTGCCGAAAAAGGCGCCGGTCTCACGAGTCCGGGCGCGATGGCCGGAGCCGTTATCGTCAACAATGGCGAAGTCGTTGGCGAGGGTTTTTACACCTATGACGGCAGCCGCCACGCCGAGATCATCGCCCTCGCTCAGGCCGGCGCACGGGCGCGCGGCGCAACCGTCTACACCTCTCTGGAGCCGTGCTCGCATTTCGGACGCACTCCTCCCTGCGCAAAGGCCCTGATCGATGCCGGCGTCGCACGCGTGGTCACGGCAATGAAGGACCCGAATCCGGAAGTAAACGGACAAGGCATGGCGATGCTGCATGACGCGGGCATAACCGTCGAGTCGGGTTTTATGGAAGAGGAAGCCCGGCGTTTGAATGAAGCATTCATCGTTTACAAGACGGCAAAGCGGCCATTCGGACTCCTCAAGGTCGCGATGACGCTCGACGGCAAGATCGCAACACGAACGGGCGAGTCGCGATGGATCACATCGGAACAATCCCGTGCAATGGTTCAAGGCCTGAGGCATCGATGTGACGCCATCGTTACCGGTAGCGGGACCGCTCTCGCCGACCAACCTTTGCTGACCGACCGCACCGGCCTGCCCAGGCGGAGGCCGCTGCTGAAAGTCGTGCTCGACCGGCGGGAGCGTATTGAAACATTCTCCGATGCGCTGGTTTTCCGTGGCAGCCTGGATGCCCTGATCGAGGAACTTTACCGGCGTGAAGTGCAGTCCTTCATTATGGAATGCGGGCCCGACCTGGCTTTCAACGCACTTCGGCATGGACTCATTGATAAGATGGCCGTCTTTATCGCGCCCAGGATCCTTGGCGGGCGCGAAATTCCGGCCATCGGCGGCGCCGGCATCGAAAAGCTGGCCGATTCGATCGGCATCGACGGCTGGCAGACAGGTCACGCAGGACCAGACATCGTTTTAACGGGCTATGTTCACAGGCATCATTGAAGAAGTAGGTGAGATCGCCGAACTCAGCGAGTCTGGCGGTTTTCGGAAAATCCGGGTCAGCGCCCGCAGTGTGCTCGACGACATGAAGCCCGGGTCCAGCATCGCGGTCAACGGCGTCTGCCTGACGGCAACCACTATTACCACTGACAGCTTCGCCGCAGATCTCTCGCATGAGACCCTGGACCGCACAAGCCTCGGCCGGCTCAGGAAGGGTTCCATCGTTAATCTCGAGCGCCCGATGCGCGCGGACGCGCGATTCGGTGGGCACATCGTGCAGGGTCATGTTGACGGCGTGGGAAAGATCCGCTGCTTCGATCGGCAGGGCGATGTCTGGGATCTCGAGGTGGAGTATTCGGCAGCCGATGCGCGTTATATCGTCGAAAAGGGATCGATTGCCGTTGACGGGATCAGCCTGACAGTGGCCGCGCTGCCGGGTCCGAATGTTTTTTCCGTCGCCATAATTCCCCACACGTTCGACAACACGAATCTCAGGACGGCACGGGCGGGCGACCCGGTAAACCTGGAATTCGACGTCCTCGCAAAGTATGTCGAGAACCTGATTCGCCGCTGACTTCGGAAATTGAAGCGGCATGAGCCGCTCCAGAACAACCGGCCACAACGCGCATAACCCGTATTTCTCAATGGGTTGTTTGAATGACGCGCCGAAGGCGCATCCGAATAGAGCCGCGGCGCGGCGCAAGACTCTAGTGTCATGTCATTCTTGAAGTGTCGCATCGAATAAGTCTATCCTCTTTCCAGACCGGAAGGAGGCGCGATGCCAGAGATCCGATACAAGGTGACGCTAAGTAAGGCGGAGAGGCTGGAATTGGAGCAGATCACGACACGAGGCCATCACAATAGCCAAAAGCTCCTGAACGCTTTGATATTGCTCAAGTGTGATGAGGGAAAATTCCAGGACAGCAAAGTGACGAGTCAGGCCATCGTGGATGTGTTGCCCGTCAGCCTGAAGAAAATCGAGAGGGTGAAGCGGCGATTCGTCGAAGAAGGAATAGATGCGGCGCTTGAAAAGCGCAAAGCGGAACGGGCGCACATGCGGAAAGCCGATGGAGACTTTGAAGCGCATCTGGTGGCGCTGAGTTGCGGAAAGCCGCCAACCGGTCATGGCCGGTGGTCCCTGCGGTTGTTGGCAGATCGGATGGTGGAACTACAGCATGTGGATTCGATATCTCACGAAACGGTGCGCCGGGTTCTAAAAAAAACGAATTGAAGCCGTGGAAGAAACAGCAGTGGGTTATCCCGCCAGAGCACAACGGGGACTTTGCCGCCTTCATGGAGCAAGTGCTGGATGTTTACAAACGGCCTTACGATCTCCGGCGTCCGGTGGTTTGCATGGATGAATCGCCACGCCAATTGATCCGGGAGACCCGGTTGCCTTTGCCGCCAGCACGTGGGGCCGCCGCGCGCTTCGATTACGAATACGAACGGTGCGGCGTGTGCAATGTGTTCATGGCAGTTGAGCCCTTGGCCGGAAAGCGAACGGTTCGAGTCACCGAACGTAAGACCAAGGCCGATTGGGCGCACTTCCTCAAAGAGATCGCGCAAGGCTATCGCCAGGCCGACAAGATCACTCTTGTCATGGACAACCTGAACACTCACGGCCCAGGCTCGCTCTATGAAGTCTTTCCACCGCAGGAGGCCAAGGCGTTGTGGGATCGCTTCGAGTTCATCTACACGCCCAAGCATGGCAGTTGGCTGAACATGGCCGAAATCGAACTCAACGTTCTCATCAAGCAATGCCTGAACCGGAGAATCGACAGTCTCCCGGAAATGCAGACTGAAGTCCTGGCGTGGCAGCGTTGCCGCGATAACCGAAATGCAGCCATCGACTGGCAATTCTCAACAATTGACGCCCGCATCAAACTCAAGCGTCTCTATCCGACACTTACCATGTGACATGACACTAGCCCCACGCGTGAGCGTGGGGAAAACGGTTTCCCGTGTTGCAAGCCCCGGAGGGGCGACAGATTCCGAGACACTCTGCCGCCCCTCCGGGGCTGGAATGTGTCGCGTACCAAAACCCACGGCTGGCGCCGTGGGTCGAGTAGGCGGGGTACTCCCGGGGTAGCTCCCCAGTTGCCACCCACGCCCCTCTCGGAACCGGACAAGCGGATTTCCCAGCATCCGGCTCTTCAGCTTTGATTCAGGCCGACGCGGCGAAACGGATCGAGATGCCGATGAATCTTC
>CAMAWS010000075.1 GCA_945861845.1 Candidatus Sulfopaludibacter sp. SbA3
CGATGAGGTCGCTGATGCCGCGGCAGCTGAGACCGCAGCGGTCGCGAAGTCTGAAGCAATCGCAGCGGCTCAGCCCCCGGAACTCACGTTTTTTGATTCCGTCGAGAAAAATGAACCGGCGCCCCTGGAGCCTCCACCGCCGCGGGCCGGCAACGCCGTCAATTTCCAGATCGCCGCCGTCCGGCAGTCCGCGGACGCGGAAAAAATCCTCAACGAGGCAAAGCAAAAGGGGTTCATGGCGTTCGTCCTTGCGCCCCCACCGGGTGATCCCAACCCGTATTTCAGGATCCAGGTTGGCCCGTTCACCGACCAGGCCGAAGTGAAATCGGTAAAGCTCAAGCTCGAATCTGCCGGATATAAGCCGATAGTAAAGAGGTAATGCGGCCGCGCAACTCTATCCTGTTCGGCGTTTGTTCCGGCATTCTCCTGGTTATCTGCCTTCCGAAACCGGACCTTTACCCTCTGGCATGGATCGCACTGGTTCCCCTGTTGTATGCCGGCCTTCTCGACAACAGCGCATTACGTGTTGTGATTGCCGCCTATTCTGCCGGCGTGGTGTTTTTTGCAGGAACCTGTTATTGGTTCGCCGAAACAATGAACCTCTACGGAGGCCTGCCGATGGGGCTTGCCGCCGGCGTCGCCATTCTTTTTTCGGTCACCTGGGCGCTGTACTTTGCCTTTTTCGGTTTTGTGTTTCACTTTCTTGTGCGGAAATTCGGCGCCCGCGCGTTGCTCGTCGCGCCGGCTTTGTGGGTGACGATCGAACTGGCGCGAACTTTCCTGTTCAGCGGGTTCCCGTGGATGCTTTTCGGATATGCGCTGGTGCCTTACCCCGGCGTCCTGCAAATGGCGTCGTGGACCGGCGTTTATGGACTGTCGTTCATAGTGGTCGCCGTGAATGCGGCAATAGCATACGCGCTGGCATTTAGGCGCTGGGCATGGATCGTGCCTGCAGGCGCCGCGATTGCAGCTTCCTGGCTCCTGCCGGTCTTCGGGGAGACTGCATCGAATGATCCCGTTTCGGTGCGCCTGGTTCAGACCAACATTTCCATAGACCAGCCGTGGCGGGAGCCTTCAGCGGGGAAGCTCATGGATGAGCTTGGAGAACTCTCGGCCGCCCCGTTTCCTTCGCTACAGGCCCTGCAGGCCCTTCAGGCAAATGCCCCGCGACTGATCGTCTGGCCGGAGGTGCCGGCCCCTTTTTACCTTGCCGAAGATGCGGCCTTCCGTCTGCGCATGGAAAATATTGCGCAGGAGGCCGGCGCGTATTTCCTGCTCGGTTACATCGGGATGACGGGTGACTCTCCTTCCAACAGCGCGGCCGTGCTGAGTCCGCGCGGGGAGGTCGTGACCAGGTATGATAAAATTCACCTCGTTCCGTTCGGTGAATACGTCCCTTTCAAGAAGCTGTTGTTCTTTGCGGAGAGCCTGACGCGGCAGGTGGGGGATTTCACGCCGGGAGCCGAATACACTGTCAGCTCAGTTGACAACCACCGCATCTCAGCCGCCATTTGCTACGAAAGCATCTTCCCGGACCTTGTCAGGCAATTCGTGAAGCAAGGCTCTGAGCTTATCGTGGTTATCACGAACGACGGGTGGTTCGGCGAATCATCCGCGCCTTACCAGCACTTGCGAATGGGAATAGTCCGGGCGGTGGAGAATCGCCGCTACATCGTGCGGACGGCGAATACCGGTATCAGTGCGATTATCGATCCGTATGGCCGTATCGAGGCGAGTACGCCCATAGGCGTGCGGACGGTTCTCGATGGAGTTGCCCACTTTCGTTCCGAGCGCACTTTCTATACGGAGTATGGCGATGTGTTCGCGTATTTGAACGCGCTTTGCGTTGGAGTGGCGCTGTTAGTTGGAATGAGCGGCCGCGAATGCAAGCCCGACGCGAAGCGTGAGCGCGATAGCGCGAAACCTTAGCAAAGGGCGCAGCCATCAGGGATGGAGGACGACCGATGTACGAAGAATTAATTGAGAAGTTCGGCCACGTAAGAACTCGCAGCGAGGAAGTCCGGAGGTTTCTTTGACGCAGAATCGAAGCGGCTCAGCCTCGGCGAGATCCAGAAACAGATTGCTGAACCGGGTTTCTGGTCAGACCAGGATCGCTCCAGCAAGATCAACCAGCAGCGCGCCCGCCTGGAAGAGGATATCGAGCTCGACCGCAAGATCATCAGCCAGGCCGGCGACGTTCAGGCCCTGATGGAACTTGCCCGCGAGGGCGAAGCCGTCGGCGATGAGTTTTCAACGCAGTTAGTGCAACTGGAAAGTTTCATCGAACGCGTTCAGACGAAGGTCCTCCTGTCGGGCGAACAGGACCAGTTGAACGCCATCGTCAATATCCACCCGGGAGCCGGGGGCGTGGAAGCCCAGGACTGGGCGGAGATGCTCCATCGCATGTATCTTCGCTGGGCCGAGAAAAGCGGCTTCAAGGTCACCATCCTGGATTACCAGCATGGGGAAGAGGCGGGCCTGAAGTCGACCACGTTCAACGTCATTGGCGAGTACGCCTACGGCTACCTCGCCTCGGAAACCGGCGTCCACCGCCTGGTTCGAATTTCGCCGTTCGATGCGCAAAAACGCCGGCACACGTCGTTCGCTTCTGTTTCCGTGTACCCGGAAGTGGACGACAAGATCGAAATCACGATCGATGAAAAGGACCTGCGCATCGATACGTATCGTTCCGCAGGCAAGGGCGGGCAGCACGTCAACACAACCGACTCCGCGGTCCGGATTACCCACCTGCCAACGAACATTGTCGTCCAGTGCCAGAACGAGCGATCGCAGCACAAGAACAAGCTGGTTTGCATGAAGGTGCTTCGCTCCCGCCTATACGAACGCGAATTGGACAAACAGAAAGCCGAGTCCCGGGCAATCGAAGACACCAAGCTCGAGATCGGCTGGGGAAGCCAGATCCGCTCGTATGTGCTGCATCCCTACCGCCTCGCGAAAGACCATCGCACAAAAATGGAAATTGGCGACGTGGACCGGGTGCTGAGTGGAGATCTTGACCCATTCATGAAGTCTTATCTGCAGGCAAAGTCGCAGCAGGCAGTGGGAAAGTGAAATGTTCTAGCCATGCTTCGCCTTGACTCCGGCGTCCAATACATAAAAGGCGTCGGACCGCGCCGCGGGGAACTGCTCAATTCCCGCGGCATCCGGACCGTACAGGATCTCCTTCTCCACATTCCCAAGTCCTACCAGGACCGCGCGAATTTTGTCCCGATGAACGCGCTCCACGTTGGGCAGGACGCCGCTGTGCGCGCCAGGATCTACCGGAGCCGGGCGATTCAAACGCGGACCCGCGGCCGCATACAGGATGCGATCCTCACCGACGGCACCAGCTTCATCCATGCCAAGTGGTTCCACGGCGGATACCTTCAGAAGAAGGCGTTCCTGCCCGGCCAGGAAATCGTGCTCTTTGGCCGCGTGGAATTTGACAGGCACGAATCCACGTTCGTCCTCTTCAATCCGGAATTCGAGATGATCGAGGACGCAGGTGAAGCGGCTTCGCTCGATATCGGGCGCTACGTTCCGATCTACGAGGAAGTGGCTGGAATCACCAGCCGGCAGTTTAGGCGCATCGTGTGGGCAGCGCTGGCGGATCTTGCAAAGGACATCGAAGACCCGCTTCCCGAAGAAATACGGAGCGCCAACGAATTTCCGGATCTTGCCACCTGCCTCGGCCGAATTCATTTTCCCGAGCCGCCGGACGACCTTGGAAGGCTCAACGACCGCGACTCTCCTTATCACCGGCGGTTCATCTTCGAAGAGTTCTTCCTGCTCGAACTCGTATTTGCGCTGAGGCGGATCGAGGGCCGAGGCGTGATGGGAGTCCGGTTTGAGACCTCGGACGGCATTCGTGACCAGGTAAAGAAGATCCTGCCGTTCCATCCCACCGCGGCGCAGAAACGCGTCCTGAAGGAAATCGTGGATGACCTCAAGGCGCCATATCCCATGAACCGGCTCCTGCAGGGCGATGTCGGCAGCGGGAAGACGATCGTGGCGTTCGAGGCGATCGTTCTCGCTGTCGAGAACGGATACCAGGCCGTCCTGATGGCGCCAACCGAGATCCTTGCCGAGCAGCATTACATCAACGCGAAACGCATCCTCTCTTCACTGGGGTATCGAATGTGCGTCGTCCGAAGCGGGATAAAGAAAGCCGAGAAACTCGAATTGATCCGGCAGATCGCCGCCGGCGAGCAGCAGGTTGTCATTGGCACGCACGCCCTGATCGAACAGGACATGGAGTTCAGGAAGCTCGGGCTGGTCATCGTGGACGAGCAGCATCGATTTGGCGTGGTTCAGCGTCTGCGCCTGATGTCGAAAGGCGAGAATCCCAACACGCTGGTCATGACCGCGACGCCGATTCCGCGCACTCTTGCAATGACGCTGTATGGAGACCTGGATCTTTCCGTGATCGACCAGATGCCGCCCGGCCGCACCCCGATCAAGACAGTTCACATGATGGAGGCCGACACCGAGCGCGCGCATCGCATGATTGCCTCCGAAGTTGCGGCGGGGCGGCAATGTTACGTCGTGTATCCCTTGATTGAAGAATCGGAAAAGATCGATCTGCGTTCCGCGACTGAGGGGTTCAATAAACTCTCGGAGGTTTTCAAAACGGGGAGAGTGGCCTTGCTGCACGGCCGGCTAAAGTCCGAAGAGAAAGAGTCTATAATGCGATCCTTTGCGGCCGGCGGGATCGACATCCTGGTATCGACGACCGTGATCGAAGTCGGCGTGGACGTTGCGAACGCGACGTTGATGCTAATCGAACACGCCGAACGGTTTGGATTGGCGCAACTGCATCAGTTGCGTGGACGCGTGGGGCGGGGAAGCGGATCGTCGTCCTGTATTCTCATGACGCCCGCCCGCCTGAATGACGTTGCCCGCCAGCGGATTCGCGCAATGGTGTCGACAAACGACGGGTTTCGCCTGGCCGAAGTCGACCTTCAGATTCGAGGTCCCGGCGAAATGGCAGGCACGCGGCAATCGGGAATGCCGGAATTTCGCGTCGCGAATCTCATGATGGACTCGAAGCTCCTGGCGCTCGCACAAAAAGAGGCCGAACGCTGGGCAGTCCGCGAGGACGAACGCGAGAAACTTATTCGAGCCCTGTCCTCCCGGTACGGTGGCGCCGGGCCTGCGGGGCTGGTGACAGTGGGATAGCCTGCCGTGGAGAAGAAATTGTGAAATTGGACGAATCCTGCATCTCAAATCCCGAGATCCGAAATATCAGATTGGACCTCCGTGTTGATGGAGGCCGCGAAGGTCTACGTCCGGTACCGGAAAGCTGCCAGTCCAATCGGACATTTCGGATCTCGGGATTTGAGATGCAGGATTCGTCCAATTTCAAAATGTGATCAGATGCGAGTAATTTCCGGACAATTCAAGGGTAGGCGGCTGAATGCCACACCACCATCAGGCATTCGCCCAACCAGCGACAAGCTGAAGGAAACGATATTCAATATCCTGGCCACCCGTGTTGACGGCGCAACTTTCCTGGATGGCTGTGCCGGCCTTGGCGGAATCGGCATCGAGGCGCTCAGCCGCGGCGCGGCGCAGGTGGTGTTTGCGGAGCAATCCCGTAAGGCGTGCGGCATCATTAGGGAAAACCTTCAGTCGCTCGATATCACGGAAGGATATAAGATTCTGGAGATGGACCTTGCGAAGGCGCTTGGCCTTTGCGCCCGTGAGGGCCTTCGATTCGATATCGCGTTTATCGATCCTCCATGGGATCGTGACGATATTTACGAGAGTGCATTTAAGAAATTGTCCGAGGCCGGACTGCTCGCTCCTGACGGGCTGTTGATCATGGAACATTCGAAACGAAAAGAGATGCCTGAGAGTTGGGGCGATCTGCGGCGAACTCGATCGCTTGTGCAGGGCGACAGTGCCCTTGCGTTCTATAGTTTGGGATTGGAGGCGTAGCGTGGGTACGAGGGCTGTTTATCCTGGTTCATTCGATCCACTGACGAATGGCCACATCGATGTCATCGATCGCAGCACGCGCCTGTTCGAGTGCGTGATCGTCTCAGTACTTACCAATCCGCAGAAGGAAGCGCTCTTCTCAACCGAGGAGCGCCTCGAAATCATGCGCGAAATCCTGCTGCCGCGATTCAAGAACATCGAGATCGATTCGTTCCACGGCCTCCTGGTCGACTATGCCCGGCAGAAGAAGGCGCAGACGATCGTGCGTGGAATTCGCGCCGTGGCCGACTACGAATACGAGTTCCAGATGGCCCTCATGAACCGACGCCTCGCGCCCGAC
The DNA here is from genome assembly GCA_945861845.1 of Candidatus Sulfopaludibacter sp. SbA3. Classification (GTDB taxonomy): domain Bacteria; phylum Acidobacteriota; class Terriglobia; order 20CM-2-55-15; family 20CM-2-55-15; genus CAMBFR01. The sequence goes on from CAMAWS010000075.1 coordinate 6,281, forward strand.
ATCGAAACCGTATTCATGATGCCGTCGGAAAACTATTCCTACCTGAGCTCGCGCCTTGTAAAGGAAATATCGGCGCTCGGCGGATTCGTGTCCGGCCTTGTTCCACCATTGGTTGAAGAACAACTGATCCGGAAACTCAGGAGTAAATAGTCGAAATGACATTAGCGGCACGCATGTCCCGGATCTCGGTTTCTCAAACCATGGCCGTTGCAGAATCCGCTTTGAGGCTGAGGGAAAATGGCGTCGACGTCGTGGACTTCGGTCCCGGCGAGCCTGATTTCCCGACGCCCCAAAACATCAAGCAGGCCGCCATCAGGGCCATCGAGTCGAATTTCTCCAAGTACACTTCCGTGGGCGGAATAACAGACCTGAAGAAGGCGATCGCAGAGAAACACTCCCGGGATTTTGGCTCCAGGTACAGCGTTCCGGAGTGCATAGTGAATGTCGGCGGGAAGCATGCGATTTTCAATGTCTTCTCTGCAGTTGTCAATGAAGGCGACGACGTCATCATTCCAACCCCTTACTGGGTTACGTTTGCCGATGTCGCCCGGTATGTAGGCGCGAACCCGGTGTTTGTTCATACAAACGAATCGGACGGATTTCGCCTGACCGCGGACATGCTGGCGCGATCGTTGACGCCGAAGACCCGGCTCCTTGTGGTGAATTCGCCCAACAACCCCAGCGGCGCAGTCCTGGACGACGACGAGTTCGTGAAGATCGCAAGGCTCTGCCGGGACCGCGATATCTACCTCCTCTCCGATGAGTGTTATGACCACTTCCTGTACGATGGCCGAAAGCCGTTCTCGATCGGATCTCAGCAGGATCTCATGAGCCATATCATCATCGCCGGGTCGCTGTCGAAGACCTACGCGATGACCGGCTGGCGCATAGGCTACATCCTTGCTACGGCAGAAATCGTGTCGGGCGCCAACAAATTGCAGAGTCATTCCACGTCCAATCCGGCTTCGATTTCCCAGAAAGCCGCGCTCGAGGCTTTGACGGGGCCGCAGGAATCCGTTGGCGAAATGTTGGCCGAGTATGGGCGGCGCCGGAAGTTCGTTATCGAAAGGCTGCGGGCGATTCCGGGAATCCGCTGCTCCGAGCCTGGCGGCGCGTTTTACGCGTATCCGAATATCTCGTCGGCGTTCCAGCGCGGTATCAAGGACACCCTGGAGTTTTCAGTGAAGCTTCTCGAAAGGAAGTATGTTGCGGTCGTGCCGGGAGAAGCCTTTGGCACGAAGGAACATGTGCGCCTGTCCTACGCGACATCGATGGAGCAATTGGACAAGGGGCTGAACCGCATAGCCGAGTTCATGAACGAATTGGGGTAGATTGTGCGCGGTCTATGACCGCGCACAATTACGAATCTTCCTCGTTAGCGACGACACCGGAACCGTATCAAATTCCTTCCACGTATAGCCGTACTGCTGCGCCAGCGATCCTTCATATACGGTCACACTGATTCGATGATGCGTAATTGTGTGGCGGCAGGATCCCACTTCATTGAAAGATCCGGCCGGTAATTCGGCGAACATCGGGAATTCCCAAAGGCCGTCGGTGCACTTCATCAGGTAGCGGCCATCCGTACCCTGCACGATTGAGCACAGCCGCACGTGAACGGCCGCAGGCCGCTTCTTCACCGGCGGAATGCTGTCCTGCATGCCGGTTTTGTATGCAACGCACTCGCCTTGCAGCGGACACACAAGACAGCGCGGCGACCGGAACGAGCAGACTGTCGCTCCAAGTTCCATCAGGGCCTGGTTCACGAGACGGGGTTCTGCCGATTGCGCCAGCCGCTCAGCCGCCTCCCACAGCGCCTTGGGATTTTCATCCGCCCATCCGAAAAGCCGCGGCAGCACCCGCCGCACATTGCCGTCGACCACTGGATACGGTTTATTGAAGGCGATGCTCAGGACGGCGCCGGCCATGTACTGGCCCACGCCGGGCAAAGCAATCAGGGAGTCGTAATCGGAAGGTACACGGCCGCCATGCTGTTCGACCATTTCCCGCGCGGCGGCCATCAGATGTTTTGCGCGCCTGTAATAGCCAAGCCCCGCCCACAATCCCATGACCGTGTGTTCATCGGCTTTGGCGAGTGCTTCAAGGGAAGGGAACTCCTTCAGAAACCGTTCGTAGTAGGGAAGGACCGTTTCAACCTGCGTCTGCTGCAGCATGACTTCGGAGATCCAGACGTGGTAGGGATCGTACGTGCGGCGCCAGGGCAGGTCGCGCTGATTCTCTTCGAACCATGCAACCAGGAGGCCAATCATTTACGCGTGAACTTCAGCAGCCGATTCCTTCATTTCATGTTCGAGTTTCTTGATCTCGACCAAATGATCAGGGTTGAACGGAAGCGATGGATAGTAGCAGTTGCTTTCGTGGGTGCAGAAGCATCCGTTGGCGACGGTTTCTCTCCGGCCGTCCATTGCGGGTGAGTACCAGAGTTTTGAGAAGTCCCAGTCGTAGTCGCGAAGATTTCCCGTGGGCGCGAGAATCTCGCAGCTCGACAGGCTTCCTTCGTCGTAGATGACCGCTCCGGCTGTTCCGGCCCAGCACTGAAGTTGCGGGCGTCCTTCAAGGGCGGTTTTCGAAATCAATTCGTGCATGTAGATATCGATTGCGGCCTTGAAGAAACCGGCATCGCCGTTGTAGCTGTTCTTGATTGCCGCATGACGCGAATCCTCGCTGATCATGTACGTCAACCGGTGGTACAGGTCCTTGTCGATGACGAGTTCTTCCGGGCGGGCCGAAGGAGGCCGAATATAGTTGAAGTTTACCTTGTCCGGCCTGAGTTCGTTTTTCAGGAAGCTGTACCAGTCCATGATGCGGGCCTGGTTGCTGTTCATCAGGCAGGTGCAGGTCTGGATGTCGAGCCGGCCGTATTCCTTCTTCACCTGCTGCAGGCGCCGCGCCGTGTCAATCACGATGTCCCAGCTGCCGGGCTTCTGGCGGATCTTCTCGTGGTCTTCCTTCAGGCCATCGATTCCCAGCGCCACGGTCACATTCAGTTTCGGGCACTCTTCAAGGATGCGCGTGACATCCGGAATGATCCGCTGCTGAATCTGTCCGTTGGACATCAGGTAGATCGACTCCAGCTTGTTGTTCTCGTAGAACGCGCGCGCAATCTCGGGAAGGTCCTTGCGCGTGAACGGCTCGCCCCCTGCCACGATCAGCACGGCCAGGTTTGCGCCCAGCGTTTCGCTGATGCGCTCGACGTTCGCTGTCGTCATCTGGAGCTTCTTGCGCGCCTTGTCGTCGAGTTCGTCCGTGAAAAAGCAGTGGACGCACCGCATGTCGCAAACCGACGTAATCAGGATGTTCAGAAGAATCGGGGCGAACGGGCGGCCTGTCGCCATTCGCGCGTAGCGTTTCAATATCTCTTTGTGATGGAAGTCCATTCGAACCGTGAGTATAGCAGTTATTTTTACGAGGTGCTTGAAACGCGTCCCGCTGTCAGGACCATCACGGAATTTAACTGTTTTGAAAGGAAGAGACGTCACGCGTATCCTTGCTTCGATATCGCATCAATAACGAAGGAAAGAGGACATTCCTATGGCAGGACGGGTTCTTATGAAGTGCTGCACGAGCTTTGCATTTCGGGCTTTCGTACTTGCGCTTGTAGCCATCGGGGCGTGGGTGCTGGTGGGCGGACGAGATCTGGCCACCGAAACGTACAGTTTCGGTTCCGGTGTATCCGATTTGCGGAAGCCAACAGGTTCTCCCCAGCTGGTTTCGATTCATGCGCTTCCCGCGATGTCCGGGGAGATGTGCATCTCGGAACCTGTAAGCGCCGGCGTTTCCCTCATGTCTGCGCGCCAGGAGGAACAGCGGAATAATTTTGAAGCCCAGGCCACGCGCGGTGAACAGCGCAACCAGGCCGGTGTGAATCCGAGCCCGGCGCCTGTCCGGGTAATCCGCGACACC
>CAMAWS010000076.1 GCA_945861845.1 Candidatus Sulfopaludibacter sp. SbA3
CCAGATCGGACCGTTCCTGTTCAGCGGCGGCATATTCGGCAAGGATCCGGTGTCCGGCCAGACGCCCGCCGATATCGAAGGCCAGTGCTCCAACATGTTCGCGAATATTCGCCGCATTATGGGCGCGGCCGGCGGCACGCCCGACAACATCATTAAAGTAACGGTGTGGCTGAAGGACTTGAGCCACAGGCCGCACGTCAACAATGAATGGATCGTCATGTTTCCGGATGCGCACTCGCGTCCGGCGCGCCACACTTTCAACCACAACCTGCCGGGAACCAACCTGGTGCAATGCGAGATTGTTGCCGTACTCGAATAACTCTGTGAGGTAAAACACCTATGAATCGGAAACTTCGTCTTTCAGTGCCCTTCTTCATGCTGTCGGCCGCCATCTCGGGTTTTTCGCAAGCTCCTGCGGCCGCGCCCGCCAAACCGGATACTCCAAAGGTCAAGGCGTACGTCGCTGAGGCGCACAAGATTGCGGGAACCGAGTGGGCCGCTGCGGCCGACTACTTCTGCACACCGGGCCGGGAGCCGAATTCCCCGACAGCCCCGGAGATCCAGCCGACAAAGGTCTTTGACAACCTTTACCTCCTTGGTGACCAGGGAACGGTCATCTATGCGCTTACCACTTCAGAAGGGATCATATTGATCGATTCGGGCTATGCGAATAAGGTCGAAACAATTGTGGTTCCCGGAATGAAGAAACTTGGATTGGATCCGGCGCAGGTCAAGTACGTGCTCGTCGGCCACGCCCACGGGGATCACTTCGGCGGCTCGACGTACTTTCAAGACCGGTATGGATCGAAGGTTGCCCTCGGCGCGAAAGACTGGGACGAGATCGACAAGATGCCGCCGCCCACACAGCCGAATGCGGCGAAGCCGCCGAAGCGCGACGTTGTCCTGACAAACGGCCAGGTAGTTCGCCTCGGAGACGTGTCGGTCACAATTGCGGACATCCCCGGACATACGCCCGGAGGCATTGGTTTCATTTTCCCGGTGAAAGACGGCAACCGGACTCGCATGGCAGCTATGAACGGCGGAACGATTCTGCTGCTGGACAATCCGAGGCTGGCGCCGGCGACACTGCAGCAATACGCGCAGGCCGTCGAGAATTTCAAGGAAGTTACGAAACGGATGAAGGTAGAGGTGGAAGTTCAGAACCATCCGTTGTTCGATAACACGTTCGAGAAAGCCGCCAAACTTGCAACGCGGAAGGCAGGAGACCCGAACCCCTTCGTGGTCGGCGAGACCGGTTATCAGAAGTTCCTGAATGTAATGTCGGAGTGCATCAAGGCGCACCAGGCGCGCAGGGAGAACTAAGCGACTCTTGAACAGGCATGAATAAGAAAGACATCCAACTCCTTTACGATTTTGACCGGTGGGCGGCGAGCCAGCAGCATGCCGTGATTGCCACTCTCAGCGGGGAGCAGTACAACCGCAACCTGGGATCCAGTTTTGGTGGTGGTATTCACGGCACGCTGGTTCACATTTATGGCGCACAGCGCATCTGGCTGGACCGATGGAAGGGCAACAGCCCATCGAGTCTTCCCGGGATCGCCGAGTTACCCACGCTTTCCGTCCTCACAAGCCAGTGGGACGCGCTTCGCCAGGACCAGGACGCGTTTCTTCGATCGCTTACCGAAGAGAAGCTGGAAGAACCGCTGACCTTCAAAACCCTCAAGGGCGAACCGTCCACACTTCCCCTGTGGCAACAGATGCAGCACGTGGTGAATCACTCGACCTACCACCGCGGCCAGGTTACGACGCTGCTCAGGCAACTCGACGTGACGCCGGTCGGCACGGATCTGATTACGTATTACCGCACGCTTTAAAGGGAGCGGAACGTGATTGCCGACTTGCTGTCCATTGAACGGGAGTACCGAACCACTTGCTCCATTTGAACCGTCCAATACTGTTCCTATTTGTCTTGTTTACATAGAGTTAGATGGTATTGCATGCTTGGTATCGAACGTGGCAGGTAGTTTCACCCCTATTAACAGGGGGTCATTTTGGGAGTTTGAATAAGTAGTTTTTGCCCCAGTGTTCACTGGCGGCAGGTAGTTAACTCTATTAATAGAGTTTGCTTCGTGGAATTGCAGCGATTCATACCCAATAACCTTGGAAAACCCTATTAATAGGGTTGCGATTCCTGCGACTTGGACCAGTTATCAATATTTACGTTCATATTATTTACTTGTTCATGTAACGTGAACAAGTAAATAATATGAACGGGCGATTTTTTTTCTTTTCTCTCCCCCAAGCCCTTCAATGTTCATTTATTAGCCGTTGTTCACGTAACGTGAACAACATGATCAACTGAACAACATTACTTAGATTTACTTCAATGGCTACTAAAACTTTAGTAAATGACGAGCGCCTTTTGCTAGGCGAACTCGGTCGAGCTCTGGACGCCCTGGAACAAACGGCGGGCGTGAAAGGTCGCGTTGTTGCGCTTAAGCCCAAGGTGAGAAACGGTCACAAACCCGACGCCCTAATTGATATCTACGTCGACCGGAAAAAGCACCGTTATGTCGTGGAGGCAAAAACTCGCGTCGACAGGTTAGCAACCCTTGGACATGTAAAAGCTCAACTCGATCAACTTGGTGGGCGCGGATTATTGTTTGCACCATATGTAACGGCTGCAATGGCCAAACAATGCCGACAGCTGGATATAGCTTTTCTGGACATTGCGGGGAACGCTTATCTTCATGAACCCGGCCTCCATGTATACATAACTGGCGAAAAACCCGAGGGTCTGGCAACTACAACCATGGGAACACGAGGTGGAGGAACAGCAACCGCACTTCGCGTCGTGTTTGCCCTTCTGTGTAAACCGGAGCTTCTTAACGCCCCTTACCGCGATATCGTCGATACTGCAAACGTTGCCCTTGGTGCAATAGGATGGGTGTTCATTAATCTAGAAGAACGTGGCTATATCGCAGGTCAACAGAAAAAACACAATCGTCGTTTCCTGGAGCCGATACGCCTATTTGAGGAGTGGGTTACCAACTATCCGATCAAATTGCGTCCCAAGCTTAACCCCCGTCGATTCCGTGCAGAAAATCCTGAATGGTGGAAACATGCGGACCTCACCGGCCTGCGGGCGTACTGGGGTGGCGAAATCGCGGCTCACCGGCTGACCAATTACCTCAAGCCGGCAACATGCACTCTCTACATAAACCCTGACCAAAACTATGCAGAGCCCACAAAGGCGCTTGGAAAACTTGTAGTGGCGAATCGCCTCCGCATCGATCCGCAAGGCGATATCGAAATTCTCGATGCATTCTGGCATCTGCCGCCTGCGGCCAATTATACCGACGTCGTTCCGCCTATCCTGGCCTACGCGGATCTGATCGCAACGCTAGATCCGCGCAACCTGGAAGTAGCCAAAATAATCCGCGATCAATATATAAATGATGCTTTCCGTAAAACCTGATCGTCCCGTCGATCCATTGATTCTCGCGGTAATGCGGGAGGTGGACACGCTCGCAAAGGAGATTAAGCTTAGGTATTTCGTCTGCGGCGCAATGGCGCGGGACATTCTACTGCAGCATGTCCATGGCATTGAAACCGGACCCGCGACCGCGGACGTCGATTTTGGAGTTGCGGTCGAAAATTGGCAACAATTTGACAACATTAAGGCTCGGCTGACTGAAACCGGCAGATTTGAACCCGAGAAGAAGATGGCGCAACGTCTTCACTACAAATCTGGAACCAATAGTACAGGCTATCCGCTTGATATTATTCCCTTCGGCAGAGTAGAGAATCCTCTAAATTCCATCGCATGGCCGCCGGGCAGGGATGAGGTAATGAACGTCATTGGTTACGATGAAGCCCTGGCAAATGCCATCGAAATACAAATCGAAAAACACTTTGTCGTCCCCGTGATTTCTTTGCCGGGGCTCGCGTTGCTAAAGCTCTTTGCCTGGGCGGACCGAGGCAGTCGAAACTCCAAAGATGCACGGGACCTGGCAACCCTGCTACGCACTTACCATGCGGCCGGCAATGAAGACCGCCTTTACGATGAAGAGATTAATATCTTCGAAGCTGCTGGCTTTGTCCCGGAAAGAGCCAGCCCCCAACTTCTCGGAAAAGACGTGCGCAGTATTGCCAAACCCGAAACACTTACACAAGCTCTCGCGATCCTTAACGATAAAAAACAGGCCAACCGACTTGTCACAGACATGGCCCCGATGCTCCGGCATGCTAATGACACTATTGCAGAGGCCGAACGCCTGCTGGAAACATTCAAGGCCGGACTTAACGGACAATAAAAACATCGCACAACGCGAAAACATCGCCGGCCGGCGCATCTGGAATGTCCATCCTCCTGAAGAGTTCTCACAGACACTCCGAGCGACATCTACAATTTGCCGACTTCATGACAAATGAGAGCCGGGGAAGAGAAGTCTTCGGATCGTAGATTGGAACACCGGCATGAAATTACTTCGCCTGAGTCTTCCAGTTCTGAATGAGCCTGATGGGAGCGGCGGTGGCCGCGATTTCCAGGATCGGGTTGATCAGGAAGTGGCCGTCGCCAAGCCCCGAGATGCCGGTTCTCCTTCGCATGGGATCGCCCTTCTTGGTTCGGTACCGCGCAGGATATGCTTCCGTCCCGGGATGTCCAAACACCTGGCAAGGTATTGGCCGAAATAATGAACAAGACACTATTCACGATCCTTATATTGTTGGCGTGTTTCAGCCCGCTGCCCGCGCGAGGGCAGGGTGACAACGGTCCGACCGAGAAGTATCGTTATCGCGCGACACGAGTCGAGATGGCGCCCGTAGTCGACGGCGATCTTTCGGATCCGGCATGGGAGACGGCTGACGTCATCGATCAGTTCACTCAGCAGGAGCCGCGCGTCGGCGCTCCCGCCTCGGAGAAGACGGAAGTCCGCATGGTGTACGACGCGGACGCAATTTACATCAGCGCATATGTCTTCGATTCCGACCCGCAGGGTGTGGTCCGGAACACGCTGCGATTTCGCGATGACTCGGTATGGTCGAAGGACGACGTCATCCGAATCGGCCTGGACACGTTTCACGATCATCGGCGGTCCTACGTGTTTTCCATCAACCCGCTCGGAACCAAGCAGGACTCGCAGATAGACAACAACGTGTGGAATCCCAGCTGGGACGAAGTCTGGGATGTTCGAACCCGCGTGCTCGACAACGGCTGGAGCGTGGAGCTTCGCATCCCGTTCCGCATCCTGCGGTATCCGGCCGACGGCGGTGGCACATGGGGGTTCAATATCGTCCGGCTTATCAAGAGGAAGAACGAGTCCTCCAGCTGGGCGCCATTCCCGCCCAACTTCGGGATGACGCGGACGGAGTTTTACGGCCACATCGATGGAATCTCGGGAATCGAGCCGCAACGCAACGTGCAGATCGTTCCGTACGGATTGCTCGGCATGACGCGATCCAATGGCGCAGCAGGCAACGACTCCACAATGGAAGGAGGCGGCGACCTGAAGATGTCCGTCGGCTCATCGCTCTCCCTCGACTTGACCTACAACACGAACTTCGCCCAGGTCGAGGCCGACGACCAGCAGATCAACCTCACACGCTTCTCTCTGTTCTTCCCCGAAAAGCGGGAGTTCTTCCTGGAGAATGCATCGCTGTTCGATTTCGGAATCGTCCAGGATACGCAGCTTTTCTTCAGCCGCCGCATCGGGCTGGCCGGCAATCAGCCGGTGCCCATCTTGGGCGGCGCGCGCCTGACGGGGAAGGCCGCGGGCTTCGACATCGGCCTGCTCACCACGCAGACGGAAAGCAGTCCGGGAGCGCCCAGCACGAACATGAGCACCGGACGGATCCGCCGGAACATTGGCCAGAGGTCGTACATCGGCGGAATCTTCACCGACACGCATTCGAAAACGCAGGACAACCGGGCATTCGGCATGGACGCCCTTTACTGGCTCGGAAGAAATGTTCGCGCCGATGCGTTTGCGGCGGTGGTTGATGGCAAGGATGATAAGAACGTCAAAGGTCTGCCGGCGTCATTCTCCGGTGGAGTGGCTTACGATCAGGACCTTTGGGCAGCGGGCGTTCGGACGCAGTCGGTGGATGAAGGCTTCAATCCTGCAATGGGATATGTCCGCCGCGACGCCATTCGCCGGCAAACGGGAAACCTGCGGAAAAGCTGGCGGTTGAACCGGAAGTACGCGCGGAAGGTGAATCTGGCTTCGAACGTCTCGTACCTGACAAATCAGGATGGCCTGCTGGATACGCGTCAGTGGGTGTTCGAGGCGTTCGATGACCTGAACAACGGGGATCAGATTAAATTTCAAGCGACGCGAAACTTCGAACGGATCCTGACAACGGAAGATCCGTTCGTTCTGAATGCGCGGAAACAAATCGTCGTCGCACCCGGGGACTACGGGTTCAATCGATGGTCGGTGGAATACAGGAGCTTCGATGGGCGGGCGATCGTTCCGGGAGTCAAGCTCGAGCGCGGAGAGTTCTACAACGGGAATCGCACAACAGTGGGGCTGTCGGGAATCTGGCGGCCGTCGCCACACCTGGTCCTGCAGGGAAACTACGACTACAACGATGTATCGCTGCCGCAGGGCGCGTTCAACGCGCACCTGGTGCGAGCGAGGGCGACTGTGCCGATCACGGCAAGGGCGTCAGTGGATGCGTTTGTCCAATGGAATGGCTTGAACCAGCAGGGGGACCAGGAACTGAATACGCAGATCCGGTTTCATATGATCTATGCGCGGGACAGTAACCTGTACGTGGTCTTTTCGGACCAGCGGCGGGATCGCGGCGCCGGTGTGATCGCAAGAGACCGGGCGATACAGATGAAGATGACCTACCGGATGTACTGGTAGCTGGAATCCGCGGCTTTATTTTCCCAGCGAGGCGGCGTAATGGGCCAGGGCGGTGAGGTCGGCGTCGGAGAGGCCGGCGACGGCGTTGCTCATGAGTGTGTCGGCGCCGGATCGCTTGTTATCGCGGAATTCCTTCATCGAATGGACCAGGTAATCGACGCGCTGTGTGGCGAGGCGCGGCATCTGCTGCCGGCCGGCAAAGTTGGGTAGATGGCACGAGGCGCACCGCAGTGTGACCGCAAGCTCGCTGCCCCTCTTCACCAGGGCCGGATCGATACTCTCGCCGCTGGGCCTGGGTTCGAGCCCGGCGAAATGCTTCGCGAGAGCATCGATGTCGGAATCCTTGAGATCCTTCACTAGCGGCTTCATCGATTCGATAGGGCGGACGCCCTCGCGCATCAGGAACAACTGGTTGAGTATGAAAAACTCAGGCTGACCGGCGAGCGACGGGATGTTGGCGATTTTCGAATTACCGTCCTCGCCATGGCACGAGGCACACGACGCCTGGGCGAGAAACAAGGCGAAAAGAAAAGTCATCTTGCCTGGTACGTGATGCGGTAGATCGCGCCGTTCGTTTCGTCCGAGACCAGCAGCGAGCCGTCCGCGAGCTGCAGGACATAGCTGGGCCGGCCATAGAACATATTGGTCTTTTCATCGAGAAGACCGGTCATGAAGGGCTCGATCCGGGCCCGGCCGCCGTTGATTCTCGCAACAACCACGTCGAAGCCGAACTCCTGTTCCCGATTCCACGAACCATGCCGCGCGATGAACGCGACGTTCCGGTAGCTTTGAGGAAACATGTTGCCTGTGTAGAACTTGATGCCGAGTCCGGCGGAATGCGGTCCCGTCAGTGCGGCGGGCAGCGTCACGCCGGCGCACGCGTTCGGTTTCCGTATGTCCGGATCGGGAATGCCCTGGGCGTGGCAATAGGGGAATCCGTAGAAAGCTCCCTCCTGCCCCGTGGCGACACGGTTGAGTTCGTCCTCCGGACCCGCGTTGCCGGCCCAATCGCGTCCGTTGTCGGTAAACCAAAGTTCCTTTGTCACCGGATGCCAGTCGAAACCGACGGTGTTGCGAACGCCGCGCGCGACGATCTCCATACCCGTGCCGTCGAGATTGTAACGGCGAATCTGGCCGTGAATGCCCGGGTTGACCTCGCAGATATTGCAGTTCGAGCCGATCTGTACATAGAGCTTCCCATCGGGCCCGAAGTCGACGTATTTCCAATTGTGATGGATTTCCGTCGGAAGATTGAACTTGTCGGTCAGCTCAACGCCCGGTCCCGGGTTGTCGAGTTTGTTCTCGATGTCGTCGTAGCGGAACACCCGGTTGATGGCCAACACGTAGAGCGCGCCGTCTTTCACGACGATGCCATTCGGCTGAGTCAGTCCCTGGAGCAGAACCTTCACTTCCCGCTTCCCGTCCCGGTTTGTAATGGCATAGACGCGGCCGAGTTGGCGTGTGCCCATGAAGATCGTGCCGTTCGATCCGATCGCCATCGTGCGCCCGCCCGGATGGCCGAACGAATAGACTTCGGCTTTGAAGCCGGCCGGCAGTTTTATCTTGTCGAGCGGAAGTCTTTCGAGCGGGGTCACCGTCGGCGGTGTCGCATGCGGCGCGAGGTTCGCGGCCTGATTGCTTGCGGCCTCATTGGTTCGATCGATCGGACTGAAACCCGGCGGAGACTGCAGCAGCGCGAGTACCATCAAGAAGGATATTGTCATTGCGGTATTTTATATTAAGTCGGCAGCGGGGAGTGGGTCACTTTGAATTTTCGCGCACCGCAATCCCGTCTTGGCTTGCAGCCCAAGAGCCGCGGGGCGGCGAAACAGTGTTAGCCACGGGCGTAAGCCCGTGGATTCAGACAGCACGTTATGCCCAGCCCCAACGGGGCGACACAACATGCAAGTATCGCGTTATGCCGCACCTACAGGGCTGGTGTTCGATCGTTCAGTCGACCACGGGCTGACGCCCGTGGCTAAGTTCTTTCGCCGCTCCGCGGCTAATTGCGATAATTCAAAATGAACCACTACGCGACCGCGGACTATGTAGATTCAGAACGACCTATTCCTGGTCGGGCATTCTGAATGCCGGAATCCGCCTGCCGTCGACGTCGGTGAATCCGTATTCCTGGGCCAGATCGCCCACTGCCAGAACCTTCCCGGATTTTTCCAGCACGTTCGGATCAGAGGCGAGTGCGACGACTGCCCGCCCGGCGTATTCCGGCGATTCCGTAAAGTTCAGGTAGTCCCTGTTGCCGGCCGCCTCGAACGCCGCCGCCACGCGCTCGGTGCGGATGAAGCCGGGGGCCAGCGCGACGGCTGCAATGTTGTGCGGTCTGAACTCTCGCGCCATCCCGTAGGTCATCCGGTTGATGGCGCCCTTGGCTACGTCGTAGAACAAATTGACGTTGACCAGCAGGTCAATTCGTCCCTGCTCACGTTGCACGCGCGCGAACAACCCTTCAACGTCGGAGTCAGCCGTATGATCACAACGCACGGCAATGCCCGTGCCGCCACGCGCCGTGACGGTTTCGGCAGTTTCTTCAATCGTGCCGGGGAGATTTTCGGTGGTCGCTTCGCCCCTGACGCTGCGCCCGGTCACGTAAACGGTCGCGCCCACCTCGCCGAGTGCGAGCGCGATGCCGCGCCCCGCCCCGCGGCTTGCTCCCGTAACCACGGCCACTTTGCCCTGCAACGATCCTGCCGGCCGATCTGATGAGTTCATGCGTGTGAAGACCTTTCGTTAATCCAGACTTGGTATCACTCCCAACTTATAACGCTTTTTCGCCAGGTCGGTCACGTGTCCGTAATGGCATGCGGACAATTGACGGTCGCTACCCCCTACGGCGTTAGGGATGTCTATCCTTGATACGCGACGCGAACGCGACATTTGGCATTGAACCAATTCGGAATGCCGCTTATCCTTCCTACCACCTAACCTTCACGAACAACGAATCTGCCGACGCACGTGACAATTAATGTGCCTCAAGGAGAGTAACGATGGCTGATCCCAACAAAGGTTCGGTCGACCGGAGAAAGTTTCTGAAGGGTGCCGCCGCCGGAGTGGTAGCCATCACTACAGCTAGCACGATGCACGCGCAAGATCAGGCACACGACCATGACCATCAGGTAGTTCCATCGGATCCTGCCCTGAGAACCAAGGCGCTTGAATCCCTCCTTGTCGAAAAGGGAATCG
>CAMAWS010000077.1 GCA_945861845.1 Candidatus Sulfopaludibacter sp. SbA3
CTTTTCGGGGGCCAGCCGACACTGATCCTGCTCGACGAGATTTCCGTTTATCTCCGCAAAGTAGAGCGGGCCTTTCCGGATGCCTCGAAGCAATTCGCGGCCTTTATCCACGACCTCTTTAAGGCAGTAGCATCGACGCCAAAGGTCGCTTTGGTCTATACGCTGGCGATCGGCAAAGACGATCAGGGGACCGACGCATATAAAGATGAGAACGAGCGGGCCGCTTCCGCCATGGCTGAAGCTGAAAGCGTGGCCGTCCGAAGCACCACGCCACTGAATCCGACTGAGGAAGACGAGACGCCGAACGTCCTGCGCGCCAGGCTGTTTGAGTCGGTTGATCTGGCTGCCGGGAAGGCTGTCGCCGAGGCCTACTACCAGGTCTGGAACGCGAACCGGGATAACCTGCCCGCCGACGCGACGAGCCCGGAACTTCGTGAGCAGTTCCTGCGCAGCTATCCGCTTCATCCCAAGCTGCTCGAAATGTTGACTGAGAAGACCGCGTCGCTCAGCACCTTCCAGCGCACGCGCGGCATGCTGCGGCTCTTGGCACGCACGGTTCACCACGTCTGGCGCACCCAGCCACCGGATGCCTATTCGCTTCACACGCATCATATGGACCCCGGCTTCGAGGCAATTCGTACTGAGGTCAACGTCAAGCTGGGACAAGGCCAGTACGCGCCCGCCGTGAAATCCGATGTGGCGGCTGTGGCCGGAGATGAGCCTTCACTGGCCCAGCGGCTGGACGAACAGAAGTATCCGGGTCTGCCGCCGGTAACGAGTTACGTGGCACGCACTATTTTCTGGCATACGCTCGCTTATGGCGATTCCGCCAGGGGCATTACCGCGGAACAGTTGAAGCTTTCGGTTTGCTCGCCAGTGCTCGAACCATCCTTTATCGAACAGGCCCGAATCCAGTTCGTCGCCGATTCGATTTATCTGGATGACCGGCCCGGCGCTGCGCTGCGCTTCATGGTGGAACCGAATCTCACCATGATCGTCCGGCGGGTGATGCGCGACATCGACGCCGCAGAGGTGCGCACCGAACTCGCGGAGCGGATTCGCCATCTGTTCAGTTTGCCGCGCGGCGAGTTCAATGCAATTCTTTCGCCGTCTGGTCCGTATGAGGTGCCGGATGAGGTGGGCGATGGGCGTCCGATGCTTGTGGTGCTGAATCACGAATCGACTACGGTTCCTGCTGACCTTCGGTTTCCGCCGCCCGATATTGCGGAGATCTTCGAATACAAGGGCAACGACCGGAAGATTCGCGAACTGCGGAATAATCTGGTTTTCGTCGCGGCTGACGAGCGCACCGTTGCCAGCATGCGGGAACTGGTTCGTCGCCGCATGGCGCTTGGCCTGCTCCAGAAGCCCGAATACCAACGCGAACTCGCCGACTATCAACAGGGGAAGGTTAAGGCAGAGTTCGAGAAGCTGAAACTTGATGTGGCCATGGCGATATTGCAGTGCTACCGGCACCTCTTCTACCCAAGCAGTTCCCCCATGGCCGGGGCTAATACTGGAACAAACCAGCTTCCGCTCGGCCACACGATGATCGAACTCGCCGGCGCGGGAGACTATCCCGGCAATGGGCAGCATCAGGTGCAGCGCATTCTGCACGAACAGAAGAAGATGCTGGAAGCGCGCGATACCCCGGACGCTCCGGCCTTCGTTCGCGATCAGACTGGGCTGCGAGTGAAGGGCGAGATGACAACCGCGCAGATGCGCATTGAGTACCGCCGCGCTCCCAAGCTGTCAATCCTGTTGCAGGACACGCCGTTACTGGAGTGCATCCGCAACGGTATCGATCAAGGTCTGTTCATCTATCGGGAGGGTTCGCAAGTCTGGGGTCCAGGCGATCCCCGGTCTGCAATTCACCTGAGCGACAACCACTTCCTTCACACGATAGACGACGCGAAGGCGAAGAAGCTGTGGCCGCGCGCGGACCCGTTGGAGGTACGCTTTCTGGCAACTCCCACGACAATCGAACGTGGCGGGTCGTCCGAACTCGTCGTCACTGTGACAGGTGGCGTACCGCCTTTCTCGTTCGCGTCGAATGAACCAAAACTCGCCACGAAGGAAACGGAGCAGAAAACCCAGCAACTTCGCGTGCGCCCGGAACAGTCGATCACCTACACGATTGAGGTCACAGACAGTCGGGGCCAGCGGCAGCAGGCGAACACGGTCGTGACGATTCGTGAGAAGACGGGCGAGATTCAGCCTCCGCTTCCCCCTGGCGTGCCGAAGCCCGCCGCCTCAGGAAGCGAAGCCGCGGTGGATATAGAGTTCTCTGCGCAGGGTCCGCTCGCGCAGGCGCTTGCCGATCTTTGGGACAAGGCCCGTAAGGCGAAGGCTTCGAGTATTGCCACACTTCGTGTCCGCCTGTTTGAAGCAGGCGCGACGTGGAAGGTTCATCAGGCCATGGCGACACTCCAGGATGCGGACGTTACCTGCCATTTTGAAGCAGGCATTGAAGCGGACGGCATTGAGAGGTTCGAGGTAAACTTCACAGGGCGTGTCGATAAGGCTAATGCTGTGAAGTCATTTCTTGATCCCCAGATTCGTTCGGCGAGTGAGACCCAGTTCGAAGCGGTCTACACGCTTGCGTTCAAACAGCCGCTGTCATTAAAGGATGAGAGCGCGGAGGCTCTATGCAAGCGGTTGACCCAGTATGGCGGCGGAGAAGCATTCGTTGAAGCGGTGGCCGGGAAGGTATAGGTGACACCGCAATACGAGCTTCGTATGATCGTCGAGTCCACGAGTGTGTGGCGGCTTGAGATCTGGCAAATTCCCTCGCGCGCCACGCCGCGCCTGAAGGCACCGGAACAGGTGGCGACGTTGCACGGGTCGGGCCTAAGGATGGTTGAGAACCGGCTCCTGAAGCGCCTGGCGAAGGAGAAAATCGTTCTAGGGTCGCTCAAGCCGGGTAAGACAAAGAAGTGGCCGCTTGACGAGGAACTGGCTTTGTCGCTGGGGTTGCTGTTCCGAGCGCTCGCACCAATGAGGAATCTGGATCGCATCCGACAGGTTGCTGACGGCGTTGAGAAGATGTCGCGTGAAGAGGCGGGGTATTGGCTCGGCATGGTGATGCACCGGGCGTATCCGCGGCGAGTGCTGGCGGCACTGCGGATTCTGCTGACTACACCATGAATTCCACATAATGACCAAACGACGATTGATTGAGGATTGGCTTCCGATTGCTCAAATCGGCATCGAGAGCATTCGTGAGCGGGTAGCTATGACCCCTTTTCCCGCACCGAATCGGCTGCACGTGTGGTTTGCGCGCCGGCCTTTGGTTGCGAGCCGGGCTGCGATACTTGCGAGCCTGCTCGAATCGGACGCAGACCGCGAAAGGTTTTTGCACGACCTTGGTATTCATGGTGACCCTGTGGCAGCCAAAATTCGCATGGCAAGTGCGACAGCCAAGGGTGCGCGCCTTGCAACGGATGGATATGGGTACTCGCGGGCGTTTCAATATTTGCCACCGCCGCTGGAGCTTCCCGACCCCACAGTTGTCTTGGACCCGACCGCTGGCGGCGGGAGCATTCCCTTTGAGGCTATCCGCCTCGGAGTGCATACAATCGCCAATGATCTTAACCCCGTGGCCTCCCTTCTTTTGAAGGCAACAGTGGAGTTGCCGCTCAGGTATGGAACTCCTCTGCTGGAGCGTTACAAATCGCTGGCGGCCGAATTCGTCACACGTGCGACGCCGAGCTTTATAGGTGTCTTCCCTCATGAGGCGCCAAACGTTACGACGGTCATCGGATATTTGTGGGCAAGAACGGTTACGTGCCCATATTGTGGCGGGGTCGTTCCACTTTCGCCCAACTGGAAGCTATCAGGTTCAGGACACGGTGTACGGCTTGTTCCAGAAAATGGAAATGTCCGTTTCGAGATCGTTGACGAGGAAGCCAACCACTCGCCGGGCACTGTTAAGGGCGGCGAGGGCTTGTGTCCGTTTTCTGGGTGTAACAGGACGATTGACGGAGAACAAATTAAGGCTGAAGCGAAAGCAGGAAGGTTGGGGCACCAGCTCTATTGCGTGATTTACAAGGAGGAGCGAACTAAGGGTTATTCAAAGAATGGAAAACCCAAGACTCAGATCGTCAGAGGTCTCCGGGCACCCAGGCCGGAGGATGATGTTATGGCGCTCTTGCAACGCAAGCTCGAGGACAAGATGCCGATTTGGCAGGCCAAGAACATTGTCCCTGACGAGGAGTTTCCTCCAGATACGAACGATGATAGACCGATTCAGTACGGAATGCCCCTTTGGCGGGACCTGTTCTCGCCTCGCCAGCTTTACGGTCATTGCGTAAATGTCGAGATATTTCAAGAGTTGGTAGAATGCCACTCGCCTCTGGATGATCTCGACCGCGCCGCGCTGACCTATGTCGCGATTGCGACAGACAAACTTGTCAATTACAACTGCGTGTTGTGTCACTGGGATCCTACAAACGGCGTCCGAGGTCAATTTGATCGGCACGACTTTTCATTCAAGTGGAGCTACGCCGAGATGTCCCCGGCTATCAGCGGCTTGGGCTATAACTGGGTTTTCGAGCAGACAGGGAGGGCCCTTGGCGAATTAATCGATTTGTTGGGTCAATCGACCGGCATGCTGGAATTTGCCGACCCGCGCCCCAGACCCGACCTCCGAGTGATCTGCGGCTCCGCCGACGCGTTGCCAGTTAAGGATGGCTCGGTCGATTGCGTTGTCATGGACCCTCCCTATTACGACAACGTAATGTACGCCGAACTCTCCGGCTTTTTTTATGTTTGGATGAAACGCACGGCTGGATTATTGTATCCAGAGCTATTCAGTTCGCATCTCCCCGACACAGATCGAGAGGCTGTGGCTAGTCCCGCGAGGTTCAAGGGTCAGAAGGGTGGTGCCAAGAATCTCGCTGGGCGCGACTATCAGCACCGCATGGCGGCGATCTTTAAAGAGCAGCGTCGCGTGCTGAAGTGCGATGGAATCATGACGGTAATGTTCACGCACAAGGCGTCCGGTGCCTGGGATGCTCTCGCGACTGGTTTGATCGACGGTGGCTTTACGATCACGGCCTCCTGGCCGATCAATACTGAGGCAGAGGGAAGTCTTCACATCCGCGAAAAATCCGCTGCGAAGTCCACGATCTTTCTCGTTTGCCGTGTGCGCGAAGCCCGCCCCAAGGATGACGAACCACGGTTTTGGGAAGATGTTGAACCCAAGGTCCGTGAGGCTGTCCGGATGAAGGTCAAAGAATTCCAGGAGGCAGGTATTGGCGGCATCGATCTTTACCTTGCTTGTTTCGGTCCGGCACTTCAGGTATTCACGGAAGCTTGGCCGCTCACGCGCGGAACCGCCCGGCCTGAACCGCGCAAGAAGCAAAAGGATCTGTTCGAAGAGTTCGATGCATATGCTGTCCGTCCGGAAGACGCGCTAGAAGCGGCGCGACGCGAAGTGAAACAGTGGCGGATGGAGCAACTGGCCACCGTCAAGCGGCAACATCATCTCGATCAGTTGACGGAGTGGTATGTGCTGGCATGGGATGCCTTCCGCGCTCCGCGTTTCCCTTCGGATGAAGCGTTGAAACTGGCTCGTGTCGTAGGACTCGATTTCGATCAGCAGGTGAAGAATCAAGTCTGCGAAAGCAAAGGTGACGATGTTGTTCTCTGGGACAGCCTGACGCGCCATCGCGCTGGGAAGCTGGGTCCGGTAAGTGGCGACTGCATGCTCGACACGCTGCACTGGGCGGCGAAGGTTGTGCGGGAACAGAATACCGGCGCGGCGAAGAATCTGATCGAAGAGGCGCGGCTGAAGGAAGACCCAACGTTTCTGACGGCGTTGGAGGCGATGCTCAATGTGTTGCCGCCGATGCTTCCTTCGTCGAAGAAGAAGCCGGATGCGAATCTGTCGGGCGCGGCGAACGATTTTCAGGCGCTGGAACGGCTGAGGAAGCTGGCGTTTGCGGAGACGGTGCCTGCGCCGAAGATGGCGGTGCAGGAGGTTTTGGAACTGGTGGGGGCTGAAGCAGATGATGAGGAGGAAGGTGGTTAGGTTTTCCGGACAATGCTGAAGTCGGCGCTCCAACCCACGTATAAAAGAAGTCAATGGCGGATCTCATCCCCAGTTCGAAGAGCTATCAGGATCTGCTGGCACGGCTAAAGAGCCAGATTCAAACCGCCCAGGTGCGGGCCGCGGTTTCCGTCAACTCGGAGCTTGTACTGCTCTACTGGGGCATCGGGAAGGAGGTTCTGAGCCGCCAGAGGGAAGACGGCTGGGGGACTCGTGTCATCGACCGGCTGGCGAAGGATCTCCTCTCAGAATTCCCGGATATGCGGGGGCTCTCGTCACGTAACCTCAAGTATATGAGAGCTTTCGCGGAGGCGTGGCCGGAAGAGCCAATTGTGCAAGTGCCACTTGCACAAATCACCTGGTACCACAACCTCACGCTCCTGGAGAAAGTGAAGTCCCCCGAGGAGAGGCTTTGGTACGCGGAGCAGACTGTCGGGAACGGATGGAGCCGGAATGTTCTGGTGATGCAGATCGAGAGCGGCCTTTACGCGCGGCAGGGGAAAGCCATCACCAATTTTCAGGCGACTCTTCCGGCACCACAGTCCGATCTGGCCCAACAGATTATCAAAGATCCGTACAACTTCGATTTTCTGACTCTCACGAAAGAGGCGCAGGAGCGAGACCTCGAACGGGAACTCCTGGCACACTTGCGCCAGTTCCTGATTGAGCTCGGCGTAGGATTCGCTTTCGTCGGCAGCCAGGTTCCGCTGGAGGTTGGAGGAGAGGATTTCAGGCTCGACCTGCTCTTCTACCATCTGAAGCTGAGATGCTTCGTCGTTATCGATCTGAAGATGGGACCGTTCAAGCCGGAGTACGCAGGCAAGATGAACTTTTACCTCTCTGCCGTAGACGACATGCTCCGCCACCCTGACGACAAGCCGAGTATTGGCCTGATCCTGTGCAAAGCGAAGAACGGGATTGTGGCAGAGTATGCCCTTCGCGATGTTGGGAAGCCGCTTAGCATCGCGGAGTTCACGCATCTCGAAAAGCTACCTGAGCAGCTCAAGGGCACGCTCCCCACCATCGAAGAGATTGAGGCCGAGTTGGCTGGGCCGCAAGAGTCAACGGAGGAAGCTACATCAGAGAAAGCGCCATCGGAGGGCGATCCACACGATGAGCCTGCTGACTGAACGCGAGTGGAACGTCGGGTACCGTAACGAAGACGGCGACCTGATTGAGTTGTTCTACAACCCGGCGCTGGAGTGCGCGGTTCAGTATGATCGCCTGACGGGATATTTCTCAGCCGATTCACTGGCGCTCGCCGCGCGCGGCATTGAGGCACTCATTGCCAACGACGGCAGGATGCGGTTAATTGTCGGGTTGACGCTGGGGCCTTCGGAGCAGGAGGCTCTCACAGAGGGTTACGACCTGCGAGAGCAGATTGCTGCCAAACTCTGCGCGATTGATCTGACCCCGCCAGATGCGCGGGCGCAAAACGGTTTGGAGCTGCTCGCGTGGATGATCGCGCAAGGGCACCTGGACGTGAAGGTCGCGATCCCGGTGGGCAGTTCGGGAATCTACCACGAAAAGGTCGGCATTATTACCGATGAGGTGGGCAACCGGATTGCTTTCTCCGGGTCGGTGAATGAAACCGCAGGCGGGTGGTTGAACAACCGGGAGAGCTTCAAGGTACACCGGTCGTGGCGCGAGCCGGAGTTCGTGGACTACGACGTTGACGCATTCGATAAGTTTTGGGACCCGGCGGGCAACCCAAAGACGATTCGAGTGTACGAGTTTCCAGAGGCAGCCAGGCAGAAGCTACTCGACTTCCTGCCAAAAGAAGACAGGGCTTCCACATCGCCGTTCCTGAAGAAGTCGGCTGGTCCGGTGGAAGACCACAAACTGCTGCCCGACGAATACCGGCGTGTTGTCTGGACCTTCGTGGGCGAAGCGGCGCGATTATCGAACGGGCTGCGGGCGGGCGAAACGACGAGCGCGGTTACGCCCTGGCAGCATCAAATACGGACTTACACGCGTTTCATCCGGGAGTGGCCGTGCCGGTTGCTGATCGCGGATGAAGTGGGGTTGGGAAAGACTGTTTCGGCGGGTCTGATTTTGCGGCAGGCCATGCTGGCGGGCCTGACGAAGCGAACGCTGATTCTGACACCGAAGAGCGTGCAGATCCAGTGGCAGAACGAACTCTATGAAAAGTTCAATTTGAATGTGCCGATCTACGACGGCGCGTCGCTTTGCTGGAAAGCCGTTCACGGAATGCAACAGCCGGTTGAAAAGCCGGTGATGCGTGATGCCTGGCAGGCGGAACCTTTGGTGCTGACGTCGAGCTTTCTGATGCGGCGGGCGGACCGCCAGAGGGAACTTCTTGAGACTGCGGACTGGGATCTGATCGTATTGGATGAAGCCCACCACGCACGCCGTCGCGGGGCCGGGACGGTTCAGGAAAAAGGGGCGAATGCCCTGCTCGATCTGATGCGAAGGCTGAAGGATCGATGCCAGTCGCTGCTGCTGCTGACCGCTACGCCGATGCAAGTTCATCCAGTGGAATTGTGGGATCTGATCGATCTGCTTGGTCTGCCCCAGGAGTGGCGCGCGGACGATCATGTTTTCCTGAAGTATTTTCAACTGGCAACGGGCAATCCATCACCGGAGGCGATGGAGTATTTGGCTGGTCAGTTCCGGGCGACCGAAGCTGGGTTCGGGGAGTTGACGGAGGAGGATGCCGGGCGGATTCTGACCGGGGCATCAGGCCTGAAACGCAGGAAAGTGCTGAAGGCGTTGCGAGATGCCAGTTCGATTCCGCGAAAGACGCTGGACTCGGAGTCGCGGCGTGAGGCTGCACGATTGTTGCAGGCAGTGACCCCGCTGCGATTTCGGATGGTCAGGAATACCCGTGAGTTATTACGCCGGTATAAGCTGCCGCTTGCACAAAGGGACCCTCGCGAAGTGGTGGTGGATATGTCGCCGGCCGAGAGCAAGCTTTACTCCGATGTAGAGGACTTCATCAGCGATTCGTTCAAAGCCGCACCGCCAGAGAAACGCTCGGCAGTGGGTTTCGTGATGACGGTTTACCGGCGGAGACTGGCGTCGAGTTTCGAGGCTTTGAAACGGACGCTTACGGGACGGCTGATGCGGTCGGGCGGAATGGGCGAGGAAGATATTTCGCAGGACGAGACGACGGACGAAGCGATGTCGGAAGATGACGTCACCAGCCTTTCATCTCAAGTGGTCGAAGAGCGGGGACGAATCAACGAGTTGCTGCGGGATATTGCAAAATTAGGGACCGACAGCAAGGCGCGGAAACTCAAGAGCGAACTGGAGTCCTGTGTCGCGGACGGGTTCGATTCCGCCATCGTTTTCACTCAATACACCGACACGATGGAGTACCTGCGGGACTACCTGGCGGACCAGTTGCCGGGGCTGCCGGTAGCATCTTATTCCGGGAAGGGCGGCGCGTGGCGGGACGCAAGCCGCCAATGGGTTCCGTGCTCGAAAGAAGAAATCAAGCGGCGACTGCGCGATAAGCAGGTAAGGCTGCTTGTCGGCACAGATGCGGCGGGAGAGGGGCTGAATCTTCAGTCGGCGGGTGTGGTGGCGAACTACGATCTGCCGTGGAATCCGATGAAGATCGAGCAGCGCATTGGCCGTATCGACCGTCTGGGACAAGAGCGCGGGGTGATTCGCGTTCTGAACTTCGCATACCGGGATACGGTGGAGCAGGATGTCTTCTTCACCGTGGGAACCCGCATCAATCTGTTTCAGGGAATTGTAGGGCGGCTGCAACCGATCCTGTCACGCCTGCCCAAACGGTTTGAGGAGTTGGCGCTGGCCGACCGGGAGT
>CAMAWS010000078.1 GCA_945861845.1 Candidatus Sulfopaludibacter sp. SbA3
AACCTGACCGTTTACCGGACGCTGGAAGACACGACGCAGGATTATCACGTCGAGGGCTTGCCGTTCGGGACGCGCGGTGGAATGCTCGTGAAGCACGTGTTCCCTTCCGACGGGGAATACACCATCATCGTAACGCCGATTTTTGGCGACAACATGTCGCCTACCGGCTTTGGCTCGGTTCCCTGCGAAAAGCTTGAGATCCTGCTCGATGGCGAGCGGCTCCAATTGATGGATTGGCAGGGGGGCGGACGCGCGCCGGCTGCAAACTGTGGCGGCCGGCAGCAGGCAGCCACCAATTCCGGACAAGCCGGTCCGGAATCCTTCCTCGGTGGCGGCGGACGGAATCAGGGGATGAAGGTCCAGTTCAAGACGACAGCGGGAATGCACGCCGTCGGCGTCACGTTCCCTCAAACCAACCTGGCTCCGATACTGGATCTCGATCAACACTTCATGCGTTCCACGCTTCAGACCGGCCCAACTCCCGGGCTGACATTCTTCCCCCACGTAGGCACCGTTCGAATCGAAGGACCGTTCAATGCGGTGGCGGCCACGGACTCGCCAAGCCGGCGGAAGATATTCGTGTGCCGTCCCGGAGGAGCAGCGGAGGAAACATCCTGCGCACGGAGAATCGTCACGAACCTGGCAAGCCGCGCATTCAGGGCGCCAGCGGATGGCGCCGACGTGAATTCATTGATGCAGTTTTACGAGGCTGGGCGGAAAGAGGAAAACTTCGAGCACGGAATCGAAATGGCGATTGCGCGCGTCCTGGCATCGCCCAGGTTCATTTATCGCATCGAGGAAGAACCGGCGAACCTGAAGCCCGGCGACATTTACCGCATCAGCGACCTGGACCTGGCCTCACGCCTGTCGTTCTTCCTGTGGAGCACCGGACCCGATGACGAATTGATCAACCTGGCGAGCCAGCGCAGGCTGCGGGACCCAGCGGTGCTCGATCAGCAGGTACGCCGAATGCTGAAGGACCCCCGCTCCGAGGCGCTTGCCATCAACTTCGCCGGGCAGTGGCTGAACCTGCGCGGACTGCAGGCTCACAGCCCGCTTCCCAACCTGTATCCACATTTTGACGACCCATTGCGCCAGGCAATGAGGCGCGAAGTTGAACTCCTGTTTGACAACATGGTTCGCGAAGATCGCCCGGTGTCGGAACTGTTGACGGCGGATTACACGTTCGTGAACGAGAGGCTGGCCAAACACTACGGCATTCCGAATATCTACGGCAGCCAGTTCCGGCGCGTCACGCTCGGCCCGGACATGGATATACGCAAGGGCCTGACCGGCAAGGGCGCGTTTCTGGCCACGACATCCAAGCCCGAGAGAACTTCCCCGGTCACGCGCGGCAAGTGGATCATGACGAACATCCTTGGCATGAGCCCGCCGGATCCGCCGGCCAATGTTCCGCCGCTTCCAGTCAGGGCCGCGGATGCAACCGGCAATGCCAAGGAACCCTCGATGCGCGAGCGAATGCAGGAGCACCGGGTTCGCGCCGACTGTATCCAGTGCCACCAGATGATGGACCCGATTGGTTTCTCACTGGAAAACTTCGACGGAATCGCGATGTGGCGGACACAGGACGGAGGCGAGAACATCGATGCGGCCGCGCAGGTCTTTGACGGCACGAGGATCGACGGCCCGGCCGGGCTGCGCAACTGGCTCGTGGGCTACTCCGGCCAGTTCGTCCAGGTCGTCAGCGAGAAACTCCTTATTTACGCCCTGGGCCGCGGCGTGAACCATGATGATATGCCGCTCATCCGCGATATCGCACGACAGGCCGGCCGCGAGAACAATCGTTTCTCGGCCATAGTGATGTCTGTCGTCAAGAGCAGGCCATTTCAGAACAATATGAAGTTGGACACGGCATCAAACGATTAGTGAACGATTAGTAACGGAGGCGGTGACATGTTTATAACGAAGAGGCATCTTTCTCGCCGGACATTCCTCAAGAGTACGACAGCAACCCTGGCACTTCCGCTGCTGGAGTCCATGATCCCAGCCCGGATGGCCATGGCTCAGACCGCTGCAACCCCGAAAACTCGATTCATGGGAATCTTCTTCCCTCATGGAATGGCGCCAGGACATTGGGAACCCGAGATGGAAGGCGCGCTTCCGGCAAAATTGCCAGCGATCATCGAGTCGCTGGAACCGGTGAAAGACAAGCTGGTCGTCCTCAGCGGGCTCTGGTCGAAATCGGCAGAGCCGCCCGAGGGCACGACCGGCTCCGATCACTGGGTGGCCGCGGCTTTCCTGAACGCCATCAAACCGAAAAAAACGGCGGGCTCCGATGCCAGCATCGGGTCGCCCACCATCGACCAGATAATTGCGCAGAAGATCGGACAGGAAACACTCCTGCCATCACTGCAACTGGCCGTCGAGGATCCAAACTCCAGCTCCAGCAACTGCGGTGAAGGCTATAGCTGCTCCTACACGAACTCGATTTCCTGGCCGACTGCCACGAGTCCGTTACCCATGGAATTGAACCCCCAGGTTGTGTTCGAACGCCTGTTCGGCAGCGGCGCAACACCCGAAGTGCGCGCGGCGCGCATGAGGCAGAACCGCAGCATCCTGGATTCATTGCTCGGTGAACTGGCCAGTATCAAGAAGGAACTCGGCGCAGGCGACCGCCGGAGGATCGATCAGTACACCGACGAGGTTCGCGAGATCGAGCGGCGAATCCAGCTTGCCGCGACGGCTTCTACCTCGGTGCCTGCTCTGGACGAACCAAGCGGAGTCCCCGACCAGTTTGACGCGCACATCCGCCTGCATTTTGACTTGACGGTATTGGCTTTCCAGGCCGACATCACGCGCGTCGCGACGTTGCTGGGTGCGCGCGATCTCACGGGCCGGAGTTATCAGTTCCCGAAGAACGAGTGGTTCCCGGATGGCGGGGTGAGCGTGGGCTTCCATGGTGGATCCCACCACCAGGACGATCCGGTGCAGATCAAGAGATACGGGGTGCTCAACCGGTACCACGTTTCGACCATGGCTTACTTCGCCAGGAAGCTGAAAGAGACGCCCGACGGCGACGGCACGTTGCTGGATCATTCGCTGATTCTTTACGGCAGCAATATGGGCAACTCGAATCAGCACCAGCACTATGACGTGGGTCATTTCCTTGTGGGCGGAGCCAGTGGCCAGCTGAAAGGAAATCGCCACCTGAAGTACGACCGAAAGAGCGTTACCACCGGGAACGTCCTGTTGAGCATTCTCGACATGTACGGAATTCACCAGGACAGCCAGGGCGACTCAACAGACAGGCTTGCGAAACTGTGAACACCGGGACAGGAGATACGACAGGAGATTCTAGATGATTCGACGCTCAATCATAGGCTTGATGGTCTTGATGCTTACTGTTGCCTTTGCGATCGCGGGGCCCAGCGATGTGGCCGATGCGGCGGCGAAGGGGGATACGGCTGCAGTCCGGACCTTGATCCAGCAAAAGGCCAACGTGAATGCCGCCCAGCCTGATGGCGCAACGGCGCTTCACTGGGCCGTATACCGCGACAACCTCGAAATCGTTGACATGCTGCTGCGCGCTGGCGCCAACGCCAGGGTGACCAATCGCAACGGCATCACGCCGCTTCACATGGCCTCGCTCTATGGCAATGCCCCGATGGTTGAGCGATTGTTGAAGGCAGGGGCCGATGCGAAACAGCTGGGACCGAATGGCGAGACGATGTTGATGCTCGCGGCCCGCAACGGTAACCCCGAAGCGATAAAGTTCCTCCTGTCGGCCGGAGCCGACGTGAACGCCGTGGAACCTGCGCGTGGCACCACAGCCCTGATGTGGGCGGCCGAACAGAGGCATCCCGCCGCGGTAAAAGCGCTGCTCGAAGGCCGGGCAGACTACAGCATGCGTTCAGCAGCCGCAGGTTTGCCTAGAAATTACATGGCGAACAAGGTAAACACCGCTGTAGTGGAGGCTGCAAAGCGCAGATACTCAGCCGCGGCGGCAGCGGGAAGAACCTACGAAGAACAAATCGAGGTTGACCTGGGGCCAAGCAACGCAGGCAACGGCTTTGGACGTGATTTTTCCGCGGCGGCGGCGGCGGCGCCCCCGTCCCCGGAAGACAATGAAGTCGTTCTGGCAGGACTTGTTGGCGGCGGCAGCGGCGGATTGACGGCCCTGGTGCTTGCCGCTCGCGAAGGAGATATCGAGTCCGCAAGGGCATTGGTCGATGCGGGGGCCGATATTAACCAGGCCACCAATTACGGTTGGACACCGCTCCTGACGGCGACCAACAACAAGCATTACCGGCTGGGCATGTTCCTGCTCGATCGTGGCGCAGATCCCAATATTGCCAACAAGGGCGCATGGACGCCGCTCTACCTGGCGACCGACAACGCCAACATTGAGGGTGGCGATTATCCAGTAGCGAAGGCCGACATGGAACACTTGCCGTTCATCAAGGCACTTCTTGACCACAAGGCAAATCCGAATGCCCGCGTAAAAGACGATACGTTAAGCCGGACAATCTTCACGATGCAGTGGTTCTTCGAAGCTGGCGCCACCGCGTTCCTGAGAGCTTCGCAGTCCGGCGACGCAGCCCTCATGAAACTCCTGCTGTCTTATGGCGCCGATCCCATGGTCAAGAGTGACTACGACGATACGGCACTGACCTTGGCCGCCGGTATCGGCTGGGTGGAAGGCGTGACTTATGAACACTCCGCGAAGGAAAACGTCGAGGCCGTAAAAATGTTGCTGGACCTGGGGCTGGACCCCAATGCGGCAAACAAGGACGGACGAACGCCTCTCATGGGCGCGGCATTGAAGGGTCGTACCGAGGTCGTTCAACTGCTTGTGGACCGCGGCGGGAAGCTGGACCAGCGCGACCGTGGCAGCCGCGACACCGACAAGGTCGGCTCCCTGCTTGCAGGACACACCTGGCAGGCGCTGGACTACGCCGATGGCCTGGTTCGCGCGGGAGTGCAATCCGCCATTCCTCATCCCGAAACAGCAACCTTCATTCGCAAATTGATGACGGAGCGTGGAATGACCGTGCCACCGCCTAATCGCGTGGTCGAGTCCATCTGTATCGTGGAAATATGTAAAGAGAGAGTGTGGGACTAGAGATCCGGTGACGTTGATCGAATTCCGCATTTACGAATTCGATCAACGTCAAGGGACCTGAGTTACTGCCCGAAATTCCTCGCCAGGTAGTTCACCAGGATCGCGAATTCCTGATCCGTCAGCATCGCCCCTTCATTGAGCATCGAAGAAAGCGTGTCTTCCCATCCTTCGGCGTCCGACGGGTGCCGCCGGATACGTTCCAGGTCGTGACAGATCGTGCACCTGTTCAGCAGGACGGCTTTGCCCGCTCCGTCAGGCAAGGGTCCATGCGATCGGACCAGGAAATTGATCAACGCGGGCATGTCATCAGTTGACACTTGAGCGCCCTTTTCGATCATGGAGTTGACCATCATCGTCCAGCCTGCAGCATCGAATGCCTGCGTCTGGATGGGCCTCAAATCGTGGCAGCCAAGACAACTGTTATTCATGATCCGCTCGCCCCTGGCGGCCTCGTCACCACCCTGGCCGGCAGCAAAGGCAGCAGCCGCCATCGCAACAGTGATGAATGCCCACTGTCCTGTTTTTCCAAAGAGATGCTTCATCCGTACTACCTCAAAAAACAAATCCAAGACTGCCGGTAAATCGCACGAGGGGTTCGGAACCAGGCCGGACCGGAAATAACATAAGAACTCTGAAGGCTCGTATCATGACGCGAAAAGGAGACTGGCAATGTACAGCGCAACCAGCATCGAGATTGCCAGGAGGATTGCCGGCATGATTCTTCTTGTCCTCGAATACCGTGATGCAAATGCGCCGCTCAGCATGACGGCTATGATAAAACCCAGATACAGAATTCCCGTGACCATCCATACCTCGCATCAAACGGTACGGAAATTGTAAACGATCTTTGGTGTTAAAGAGGATGCCGCCTTCCAAATGGAAGTAAAAACTGGCACAATCAATGTTCAGGTTTTAAAGCGGGGCGTAGCGCAGCCTGGCTAGCGCGCTTGCCTTGGGAGCAAGAGGTCGGAGGTTCAAATCCTCTCGCCCCGATTTACCTGTCCTTGGGTTTCTGCCGGCAAGGCTATTCCGCAGTGCACATGACGGTCTTGGGTTGGGTCAACCGCGTGCACGAAATCGAGTCGTCCCTCCCGAAGGCTATGTCGGCGCACGCTACCGTCGTGGCCGTCTCCGCGGCTTCGTCGCGAGTCGTCCCAAAAGCGGGCCGGCAGGAACTTCGGCCCTGGAATTCCATACAGACTTCGCAATTGACCTTGGCCAGGCCGGTAGCGGAGTAGATGATCAAGCCAATCAAGACAACAAACCCGGCGACAAGAATAATCTTCGTATTTTTAGGCATAGAAGAGTCGAATCACGGCACCTTTTCAGCTGATACCCAGAACCGTACGGCCCTCCGGCGAAATTTTTTCGGCAGTCCAGGGCGGCTCCCAAACCAACATGACATCCGCTTCGGAAACACCCGGCAGTTCCATTATTTTGGAACGTGCATCGGCCGCGATGGAGGCTCCCATACCGCACCCCTGGGCCGTGAGTGTCATTTTCACTTCGATCCTGTTCGTGCCGTCAGTGAGCGGCAGGATCTGCATGTCGTAGATGAGACCGAGGTCGACGATGTTGACGGGAATCTCCGGATCGTAGCAGGTCTTTAGACTGTCCCAGATACCCTTATCGAGTCCCTCACCGGCAAGCTTGTTGCCCTCACCGGCAGTCTCGGTTACCGGAGAGACCTGCCCAATGGCATCCGCATCCTTGTTGGCGAGCCGGAACAGGCCGCCATAGCTCGGTACCATCAGAGTGTATGAGCCTCCAAGCGCCTGTGTAACTACAACTTCGGTACCCGCCGGCAGTGTCAATGTGTGGCCCGCAGGAACGGCGACAACTTCGGCCTCGCGCGTTATTTTTATGGGTTCATTCGTTCCGGAATACATATGAAGGCATTATATGCACGAACCGGAAAAACAATTACCCACTAATTGAAGACTACGATTTCGAGCCTCGACCGAGGGAAAGGCGGAATCCGAAGCTGAATTTCCCCTTCTTCTTCGTCACTACGCGGTTTTTGCCCGTATTTTTAGCTTCGTACAAACCTTCGTCCGCGCGGCGGATCAAGTCTTCCGGTGCGGCGTCTCCGGAATATTCGCTGATGCCACAACTGACCGTGAACTGCACGACTACAAGTTGGCCGTCCTGGAAGAAGTCGTAACTGCAACCGCTGATCTTTTGAAGGAGTTCATTCATTCGGATTTCGGCGTCGGCGAGCGTTGCCCCCGAAAGGAGCATCGCAAACTCTTCGCCTCCGAAGCGGGCAACAAAATCGCTGGTCCGGCAGAACTTGCTGAGCCACTGGGCTGCGCCAATGAGCACTCGATCCCCTACCTGGTGTCCGTAGGAATCATTGATGCGTTTGAAATTGTCGATGTCCAGCATGGCAAGGACAAACGGCTTGCCGCTTTCGCTGGCATTGGCAAGCCATTCGTCAATGGCCGCATCAAAGCAGCCTCGGTTTGCAATTCGAGTGAGCGGATCGATCTCAGCCTCCTTCTTCGTTTTTGTAAGGCTCGTCTGGAGGACTGCGACACGCTTTGACAGCTTGGCGTAAGTCGCCTCGTCCTGTTTCTGCTTTTCATCGACAACCCGCTTGAACTGGACCACTTCCTGTGAAATTTGTTTCTTCAATTCGCGAATGTCCTGAATCTCGGTCAGGCGGCTAAACCGATCCGAACTGCTCAACAAGCGAACATTAAAGGACGCGGACTCGCCGGTCAGCTTGGACAAAGCGTCGCGAAGGACGTCGATGACCTCACCAAACTCGGATTCCCGCTCGGCGAGATAAACCCTCCCACGCTTGAAATAGTCTTCGCATAGCGCCAGGCAGGCATCTGCTGTCGAGGATGGCAAGGGGCCATCATCCCCACAGCGCGCAATTTTTTTGCGATAGTTCTCGATCTTGGCTCTAAATTCGCTGGTCTTGAGATTTTCGCTCTCGACAACGTTTTCGGCCAGCAGCGTAAGCAGGCGATCAATGAGTGATAGAAGTTCCGGAGCCGCCGCGTTGTTCTGACTGCTCGGGTCGGATCGTTTCAAGCCCAATTCAATAAGTTTTTCCGCCATGATTGCTTCATCGGAACTTGAAACGGGGAACTTTAGCGGCCTGGCCCTATTATTTAGATGCGCGGGATTCGTTTTCTTGAGGTGGGAGCAGGACTCATGACAAACAGGCTACTCATGACACTATTCGCATTAACTGCTGCAGTTCCGGCTTTTGCCCGGCAGGCCGCAGAACCAGTACCAGTAATTGTCGTTCAAGGCAGCGCCGATATCCGGGTTGCTCCAGACGAAGCGACTGTCCGGATGGGTATTGTCCGCCAGGCTAACAATGCGCAGGTGGCGCAGGAGCAGGCCAACGCGGCAGCCCAGCAGATTCTGATGGCGATCACACGGCTCGGCGTATCACAACAGCAGATACAGACCTCTCGCCTGACGCTTTCCCCTGTCTTTGCACCCCGGTCGCCCGAGTCACGCGATGCCCCCCGGATCGCCGCATACCAGGCAACCAACACAATTTCGATACGGCTCGACGACCTTTCGAAAGTTGGAGCTGCAGTGGATGCGGGACTGGGCGCAGGGGCGAACCAACTTCAAAGCGTTCAGTTCGGGCTGCGAAACGACCAGGCGGCGCGGAGACAGGCATTGACGGACGCTGTAAACGATGCGCGCCGCAAGGCCGAAGCCATAGCAGACGCACTCGGAGTGAGGCTGGACGGCGTGCTTGAAGTCTCCGAGACGGGTGTATCCGTCGTCCCGAGGTTCGATTCCGAAGTCATGATGGCGCGCGCCGTGGAAGCAGCTACTCCAACTCCGGTATCTCCCGGCGAAGTTCAGGTCAATGCGGGCGTATCGATCCGCTACCGGATAGCGGGGCCACCCAGGTAGCTCAAGACTCTAGAATCCGGACTGTCGGTGTGGTAAGGTCACGCGTTGAACTGACGGTGAGGAGGAGTGATGGAAGGGTTAGAAGCAATCTTCAGATGGCTGCATGTCTTCGCTGGAATCGCCTGGATCGGGCATCTCTATTTTTTTAACTTCGTCAACGGACCGCTCCAGGGAAAACTGGATGGGCCGACCAAGAAGCTCGTCGTGCCCGAGCTGATGCCGAGGGCGCTTTACTGGTTCCGCTGGGGAGCCGCTTACACCTGGATCACAGGCTTCCTCCTCCTTGGCCTGGTCTACTACATGGGACAGCAAACCCTGGCAACCGGGGCAGACTGGTCGGGCGGCTCAATCATCATGATCGCCGTCGCCTTCCTGGCGTTCCTGGTATACGACGCAATCTGGAAGAGCGGTATTGCCGCGAACCTGCGCGCTGCGGTAATCCTCTCCTTTGTGATCCTCGCCGTCATCATTGCCCTGTTTGTTCACCTCGGCAACTTCAGTTACCGCGGGACACTGATTCATACAGGAGTCCTCTTCGGAACGATCATGGCCTTCAACGTCTGGTTCCGGATCTGGCCCGCACAACAGAAGATCATCCGGGCAGTGAAGAACGGCGAGGCGCCTGACGCGAACCTGGTAAAACTCGCGGGGATGAGATCGCGGCATAACACATACATGTCATTGCCACTGCTGTGGACGATGATCGGACAGCATACGACCTATTTTGCGGGCGGCAATCTCGGAATTCCCGGCAACTACTTCTGGATTTCCTTACTGCTTGTGATCATCATCGGGTGGCACATCATCTTCCATTGCTATAAGAAGTCGGCAAAGGTTCAAGGCTTCTAACATTAAAAGAGGGACAGTG
>CAMAWS010000079.1 GCA_945861845.1 Candidatus Sulfopaludibacter sp. SbA3
ACCAGGCCGCTGCCAATCATCGGGCACTGGCAGCATCGCCGAATCGTCTCACGGCGCCACAATTGACCCCTGAGCAATACCTCAATCTTTCGCTGTCCTACCATCGCGCCGGAAAATTCAACGAATGCATCGCCGCCGCGAAGGAGGCCCTGAAGCTGCGGCCGAACTATGCCGAGGCATACAACAACATTGCGGCGGCCTATGAAGCACTTGAGATGTGGGAGCCGGCAATCGAGGCAGCGCAGCAAGCCCTGAAGATACGGCCGGATTTTCCACTCGCGAGGAATAACCTGGCGTGGTCGATGGAGCAAAAGAAGAAACAGGAGGAGGCGAAGTAGAGTCTGACCGACAGAGACAACAATATGCCTACGAAAGTCAACATTGTCCTGGATGACGACGTTAAGTTTGAACTCGACCGGCTTGTCGACAGCGGGATGCGAAGCCGTGTCATCAACACGGCATTGCGGCGGGAATTACAACGCGTCCGCCGCCAGGAAGCCAGCGCCCCAGTTGACGCGTTTCGCAATAAAAGGAAGCCCGTATCAGACGCTGAAATTGTGAAATTGATTCGAAGGGACCGTGGCCGCTGATGCCTGCTCTCGTACCGGGCGATGATCGATCTCGAGCTCGCGGAAACAAGCACTGCACTTTATCTCACTCCGATTCTGCAACTCATACGCAAGTTCAAGGTGGCTTTCTATGATGCCGCGTATCACGGACTCGCCATCGTTGGCAGCTGCGTCGAAGCCTGCGGCGGCGCGATCGAATGCAGGAACCGCTCTCCTCACGGCCTCGCGGTGACACTGAAGTTTCCCGTTGCAGGCAGGAACCCGGAACCGCAGGGCAAACCAACTCCATCGTGAATTCAACTTCGGACCAGCGACATTCGTGATGTATAGTATACATCGTATGAAACGCACCCAGTTGTATATCGACGATGACCTCGCCAATATCCTGTCCATGGTCAGCCGGCAGCGTGGTACGACCGTCTCTGAACTCGTGCGTGTGTGTATTCGTGAAAAGTTCGGCGGCAAACAAAAGGTCGATAAAGTCACGTTAGCCAAACAGCTCGCTGGAATCTGGAAGAACCGGCGCGATCTTGGCGGCACGGAAGAACATGTGCGGCGGCTACGCCGGGATACTCGAACGGAGAGGCTGAAGATTGGCTAAGGTTCTTCTCGACTCCGACGTGTTGATCGAATGGCTGCGAGGGCGCGAGCCCGTCGTTAATCAGGTCACGGAGCTCGTTGAACGGCACGCCGACATGTTTTGGACTCCGGTCTCAGTTGCGGAGATCTTCGCGGGCGTGCGTAAGGGGGAAGAAGATCCGGTATCGAGTCTTTTCATTTTGCTCGAACCTGTATCGCTCACGGCAGATGCCGGCAAGAAGGCTGGGCAGTACTTGAAGTCCTACTCCAAATCTCACAGCGTCCAATTAGGCGATGCATTGATCGCGGCATGCGCATTCACCAACGGATTTTCGCTCTGGACGCTCAACAGGAAGCACTACCCGATGAAAGACGTGGATTTCTATTCCCCGAAACCTTGACTACCTCATCGCAACCGGAGAATTCCCGCGGCTACATCAATGAAACCGGATCGACGTCGACGATGACTCGGGTGGCGCCGACCTTGTTGTCTTCGAGATGCTGTTGGAGCTGTTTGAGCATTCGGTGCAGGACGGTGCGCGAAGAAGATTTGATCAGCAGTTGATGGCGATGCACGCTCTTGATCCGCTCCACTGGAGCAGGAGCGGGACCGAGAATACGGACGGCGGGCGTTTTCACCGAATCCAGAAACTTGCCCACATCCCGAGCGAGGGTTGCCGCGCGCGCGGGATCACGATCGAGCACCGTGATTCCGGCAAGCGACGCGAATGGCGGATAGAACATGGCCTTGCGGTATCGCGACTCGTGCGCGTAGAAGTCCTCGAACCGATGCGTGCAGGCAAGCTGAAACGTGTAGTGATCGGGAACGTAGGCCTGGATCACGACCTCGCCCGGGCTGTCGCCTCGTCCGGACCGGCCGGCAACCTGGGTGAGCAACTGAAAAGTCCGCTCGGCCGCGCGAAAATCCGGCAGGGATAGCGGCCCATCGGCTCCGATAACGCCGACCAGCGTCACGCGCGGGAAGTCGTGTCCCTTGGCGATCATCTGCGTTCCCACCAGGATATCGATTTCGCCTTTGCGGAAACCTCCAAGCACGCGCTCGTAGTCGCGGATATGGCGCATCGTGTCGCGATCGATGCGGCCGATTCGCGCCTCCTGGAATATTTGTCTAAGCTCGGCCTCAAGCCTTTCGGTTCCTTCGCCAACGTAATAGATGTATTCGCTGTTGCAATCGGGACAACGCGACGGAGGGCGCTTCGCCTCGCCGCAGTAGTGGCACACGAGCTTGTCGATCGATCGATGGAAGGTCATCGCGACGCTGCACGACGTGCATTGAAATGTGAATCCGCAGTGACGGCACAAGAGAAACGCCGCGTATCCCCGCCGGTTCAACAGCAACATCGTTTGCTCGCCGCGTTCCAGGCGCAGGGCCACGGCCTCGATGAGCCTCCTGGAAAACACGACCTGTTTGCCGGCTGCGGAATATTCCTCTCGCATATTCACGATCTCAACATCGGGCAGCGGGCGGTCCTCGACACGGTTCGATATGGCAGTGTAGGTGTACTTCTTTCCCTCTGCGTTTCGAAAGGACTCCATTGACGGCGTCGCCGAACCCAGTACCGCGACGGCCCCCCCAAACTTCGCTCGCATGACGGCAGTGTCGCGCGCGTGATAACGCGGCATCTCTTCCTGCTTGTAGCTGGTCTCGTGTTCTTCGTCCACGACGATAAGGCCGAGGTTCCGGAGCGGAGCAAACACCGCGGACCGCGTGCCAATGACGACCGGCGCTTCGCCGTGATAAATGCGCAGCCAGTCGTCGATGCGCCGCCGCTTTGTCAGCGAACTGTGTAGCACCGCCGTACGGCCCGGAAATCTTTCGGCAAAGCGTTCGGTGAGCTGGGGAGTGAGCCCGATTTCAGGCACGAGCACCAGGGCTGTCTTGCCCCGGGCGAGGAAGGATTCCACCGCGCGAAGATAGACTTCGGTCTTGCCGCTGCCGGTCACGCCATGAAGCAGAATGGCGTGGAATCCATTCGATTGCTCGATGAGGTTCAGAACGCGGGCTTGATCCGCGGTAAGGCTGGGAGCATTCGTGCGGTCGCAGACAGTGCCTGCAATGCCGGCAACGTGCTTTTCGACGTGTTTTGCCGAAATGCCCGGCGGGAGCGCTGATTTCAAGACTTCGCCGGGCGGAGCAAGATAGTAATCGGAAATCCACTGGCACAACTCGAACACGTCTGGACGGATCAAAGGTTCGGAATCGAGAACCTTCTGAACGTCGTGAATAGCGATGCCACTCGGCGGATCTTTGCGAAGCCCGACTACAAAGCCCTCAACCTCGCGCCTCCGGAAAGGGACCAGCACGCGGCAACCTGCGTGGACGGGTTCGTTCAGCCTGTAGACGAATGTTCGTGAAAGCGGCAGGCAAACCGCGACGTCCGCATACATGCTCAGGTGCGAAGTCGCTGGAGTTCGGCTCGAATCTGCTTCATGTCATCCCACACTTCGCGTTTCTTGTCGGGCGAACGCAGCAGGTACGAGGGGTGAAAGGTAGCAATAATCCGGATGCCATCAATGTCGTAAAACTTCCCGCGCAGCTTTGAAATGGGCACGGTGCTTTGCAGCACGGTGTGCGCGGCAAAAGTGCCGAGGCAGCAGACGACCTTCGGCTTGATCATGGCGAGCTGCTTGCGGAGGAAGGGATTGCACGCCGACACTTCATCCGGTTCCGGGGGCCGGTTATTGGGCGGCCGGCACTTGAGCACATTACAGATGTAGACATCCTCGCGTTTGATCTCGATGGACTCGATGATCTTCGTCAGAAGCTGCCCGGCCCGGCCCACGAAAGGTAAACCCTGCTCGTCTTCGTCGGCTCCCGGAGCCTCGCCAACGAAGAGGAGCTCGGCCCTGGGATTACCCGAGCCGAACACGATGTTTGTGCGGGTCGGAGCGAGCTTGCAGCGCTGGCAGTCGCCTATTTCGTCGCGAATGGATTGGAGATCTGGATTGGACGAAGGTTTCATAACTTCAGTGGAAATTTCCGGGACAGGAGCAGGAACCTGGACTGCCGGGATTCGGGTTGCGTCCCCGGAATTCCCCCGGACTTGAATATCAAGGCTGTCGACGCCGATGTCCCTCAGGAATTCGAGTTGATCGGCAATTTGGTCGCGTTTTGAACTCATTTAAGTAATTTCAAGACGCGATCGAGAATCTTGTCGGCCATGACCTGCTTGGTCACTGGCGGAATTTCTTCGGTCTGACCGGAAGCGTTGATAATGGTCGCGCGATTGATATCGCTGTCGAAGGCCGAATCAGGACCACCTACCGGGTTCACGACAATGAAATCCAGGTTCTTTGCCTTCAGTTTCTCCAACCCGTTCTTGAGCCCGTTTTCAGTCTCCGCCGCAAAACCGACCAGCACCTTGCCATTCTTCCGGGCGCCAAGTTCCTTAAGGATGTCGGTGGTGGGTTCAAGCTCCAGGCTCAGGCTGGCATCGCGCTTCTTGATCTTCTGCGCGGAAAC
This sequence comes from Candidatus Sulfopaludibacter sp. SbA3, assembly GCA_945861845.1. Taxonomy (GTDB): domain Bacteria; phylum Acidobacteriota; class Terriglobia; order 20CM-2-55-15; family 20CM-2-55-15; genus CAMBFR01. The sequence goes on from CAMAWS010000079.1 coordinate 4,633, forward strand.
CGACTTTGGCCGAAAATCCAGCGGCGCAGCGGCCTTGATGACCACGTCCGCGTCGTTCGCATTCTCGAGCACAGCTTGCCGCATTTCCTCCGTGGTTCGAACGCGGATTGCGCCGGGGAAATCCAATTCCGTGGGACCCGATACCAGCACGACGCTGGCGCCGCGATCGCGGGCGGCGCGCGCAATCGCGAATCCCATCTTTCCCGAAGAGCGATTGCTGATGTAGCGGACCGGGTCGATATCTTCCACTGTCGGGCCGGCGGTTACGAGAATGCGGCGGCCTTCCAGGTCGCGTGACCGCTTCAGCAGGGAAGTCACACAATCGACAATTGTCTCGACTGGCGCCAGCCTGCCCGGACCATGCGTCCGGCACGCCATCTGGCCGACTTCAGGATCGATGATTCGAACGCCCCGTGACGCCAGGGTCTTCAAATTCGCCTGTACCGACGGATGCTGCCACATTCGTGTATTCATCGCCGGGGCGATAACAACGGGAGCTGTAACCGCGAGATGAAATGTGGTGAGGAAATCATCCGCAATACCTGCCGCGAGGCGGGCCATGCAATCGGCGCTGGCAGGGGCGACGAGGAACAGATCCACGGATTGAGCCACAAGAATATGATCGAAAGCTCCCTCGAAATCGCTGCCCGAGGATTGCCCTTCGAACATGTCTACGTAGACCTTATTTCCGGAGAGTGCGCGAAACGTCAGCGGGGTAACGAACTGCGTGGCGCCCCTGGTCATGAGCACCACAACGTCATGGCCCTGGTCCTGAAGGCGACGGACAATCTCCGCCGCCTTATAACATGCGATGCCGCCACTGACGCCGAGAGCTATCTTCATTTTGTTTTATAGGCGGGCCTATTCGTCGTCCCCGACCGGTACTTCCACCACCTTGATGGGCAAATCCGGAATCCTGAACTTCACGAGGTTCTGCAGGATCTCTCTCTGGGCAATCTGTGTTGCCTTGTGACTGGGTTGCCTGATCAGGGGAGCGCTGCCACCCTGGATCTGCCGCGCGCGCAGCGCCGAAAGAATTACGAATCGGTATTTGCTGTCGATATTGTCTGGAATGATGATCAACCTAAGCCTCCAAATGAAGAAATGATGTCCTTGATCCGGTCTTCCTGCCGCGACGGCAAGTCGCCGCCTCGCACGATGGCTTCGAGAAGCAGGACGGAATCTTCAAGAACGTCATTAACGATGATGTAGTTGTAATCGCGATAAAAAACAATCTCGCCCCTGGCAATTTCAAGACGGCGCCGGATGGTATCCTCCGGCTCCAGCCTTCTTGCCCGCAGGCGCCGCTCCAGTTCTGCAAAAGAGGGCGGCAGGATAAAAATCGAAACCGCTCCCGGCATCTTGCTCTTGACCTGCAGCGCACCCTGTACATCGATGTCCAGGATGACGTCCTTCCCTGCCTCCAGGTTGCCTTCGACAAAAGTGCGCGACGTGCCGTAAAGCTGTCCCTGGTATTCCGCCCATTCGAGAAATTCCTCCCGGTCCACCATCGCAAGAAAAGTCTCGCGGTCTGTAAAGAAATAGTCGACACCGTTCCGCTCTCCCTTTCGCGGCTGCCGCGTAGTGTGAGAGACCGAAAACTTCAAATCATTGAATTGACGAAGCAGGTACTGGAGTAAAGTGGTTTTCCCCGATCCCGAAGGAGCTGAGACGATATAAAGGTTTCCGCGCATTCGGCATTGATTGAAAACCACTTATTCTAACGCACTTAGCACGCGAAGCTCTACAACTTATTGGAAACTGGACTGCGGGCGGGCGTAAAGCCGGCGGCTACGGGGTTGTCCTGGCGGGCCGGGAAACGTTCTGTTCGGCGCCAACCATACTTTCCGGGGACCTGTTGTTGTCCTGGCAGACGTATTCGAAAAGTTCCGTTCCGGCGCTCCAGCGAAGAATAAAACCGCCCGTCCATGGGGCCGTATACGCTCCCGGATCGTCAACGGTAAGCTCATAGGTCATCGTGTCGAAGTTGGTTCGCGTGAAGCGTTCGGTCAAGTGAAGCTGCTCGGTGTGCGGCGTGCCTTCCCTGTCGATCCAGAATTTTTCAGTGAAACCGACAGTGTCCACGACGAGGCTGTCTCCATCCCAGCGGCCAATCGAATGACCATAGGCCGTCGGCTCGAGGTTCCCGGGATGAAGCCGTCCATCCATATAGATGATGCGATAGCTGTGCGGACCTCCGATATCAACGATGAACATGCGTTTCAGTTCCGGCATGTCCAGGAACTCGACGCCGTAAGGCGTTATGAATTGCCGCGCCCCTCCGGACATCTTGCAGCGCGTGTGGGGGTCATCGGCCTCGATATTCGCCGCACGGGCAGCGTGCAACGCTCTCGCCCACGGTTGAAACGGCACATCCTTGATATCGATGTTATTCGGAAGGTGGGTTGCAGGATTTGCGCGGTTCACGCTCCCCGGATTGACCGCCAGTTGAACGATACCTGCCGGAGCCCACACGCCCGCCTGGCCTTCCACTGGACCAAGATTCACCCGGCCGTCGGGTAGGCGAGGAGTCGGAAGTGACGGACGCCGATTCTGAGGTTGGGCCTGGGCAGCAACTGGAGAACCCAGCGTCTGCCCACCATCTGGTTGAACCTGCGAAAATGACGGTATTGCGGAAACCGCAATCGCCACGAACAATACTATGAAACGATTTCGCATATCGTCAGCGCGCGTTCCCCGTGGCCCGCGGCGGAAGCGATGGCGACGCCGGGCAACAGCCCTTTATAACTTTGGTGTCCTTTCGCCCGAGCACTACGTTCAGATAATTGTGGACTGCAATCGTTGTCTGGTCGTTGTATTTGCCAATGTCGGTGCTGGCCGCAAAGTGATCCTTCCCGAAAAGCTCGACGACTTCGCCCTTGTGGCCAGCGGCACGGAGCGCGTCCACGGTGGTACGCGCGGTACCCAGGCCGTTTCCGAGGCCCGGCGCATTCGAACCGGGGCCGGTGTTCAGGAACAAGAACGCAGGGATGTATTTGTCATTCTTGAAATCCCTGCCATTGACACCGCCGCCGTCAATCACGACAACGCCTTTAAGCGCGCTGAGGTCCTTGCCTGCATTCTTGAGGAACATTTCGGTCATTCCAACCTGAACGACAACGCCTGCGCCGAACGAGTGTCCGCTGAGAAAAATCTGATTGGGATTGCCGCCAAGCCTCGCGATATTGCTGTGGACCCACGCTACGGCATCCGCCACGTCCTGGTTAGCATTCGGAAAGCCGCCGTCCTTGCCCAGACGGTAATTAACGCTGACAAAGATGAATCCTTCTTTCACGACAAAATAGGCCGGCTTGTCGCCAAGATCGAATGACAAGGCCTTGTCTCCCCTGTCGCCGCCGCCGCCATGGACGTACATCATTACCGGCGCGTTTGTGAGGGGCAGGTCCAGCGTGTACACGTCGAGACTCTGAGAGTTTGCATCCACATTTGGAGCGTTCGCATATCGAATGTTCTGGTACCACATTCCAGCAAAAGGCTCATAGTCCGGCAGGATCGTCGAACCGAAATGGACGTGACCAAACGGGGATTCGTGAGCAATGGCGTTCCCACTGTTGAATGTCAAAGCCGCAGCCAACGCCGCGAATGCAATTATCGTGTTCCTGACAGTCATCACTGACCTCCAACTCGCAGTGACTATAGGATGGGTCCGGCCGCTAAAGCAATTTATTCCCCGGCTCGTTCCTATATAATGTCGGCAAATTTTTCCAACCAGGGTGAAACATGAGAAAACGGGTATTTCTGAATGCTCTTGCGGGCTTTGTGCTTGTCGCGCTGGCAGTCCAGTACGCAGCCGGGCCTTCCACAGTGGCCATCGCCGCAGAAGTTCGGGCGCTCCGCTCCACGTTGCCGGCGGACGTAGGCGTCAGGACCGTTCTGAATACGACGACGCGTCACCGCGAATGGGTCCACGTGCCTGTGGGGTCTACCGAAGCTGCGGCATTTATTGTTTACCCGGAACGCGCGGACAAAGGGCCGGTCGTGGTCCTCACGTCGGACAACGGGGCATCCGACTGGATTCGAGCCGTAGGCGACCAGATTGCGGCCGAGGGATTTATCGCAGTCGTACCCGACGTGGCAACGAACTCGGCGGACTCAACGAATGCGCTGAATGCGATTGAAGCCGTGCGCCGCCATGCGCTCTCCCTTCCTTCGGCGAACGGCGTGGGCGCAAGCCTGGTGTTCTCTTCCGGAATCACCGGCGATCGCGTTCGGGCCGAAACCGATTCTCCAGCCACTGGAAAACGCGCCGCCTCATTCCGGCCGACCGCCGCAGCGTGGCCACAGATTGTTGGGTTCCTCAATAAAGAAACGGCGAACACCCCATTGGCCGGACAGAATCCCAATGCGCCGGAAGACCACACGGCGCACATGGCGGCGCTCGCAATGCTGCAGCCGCCTGCGGCGCCTGCACGGGCCGCGCAAGCGGGACGGGGCAATCAACCGGTGGGCTATCCGCAGGGAAAACTGCCCAATCTGCCGGCCGGCCGGTATACGGCGAAGTCGACGCTGGCGAAATCAACGCTCCGCAAGGAATTCGTCGACATCATGGTCGGAAACGTGAAGCTCCACACCTGGGTCGTGTATCCCGAAGGGAATGCCCCCGCGCCCGTGATGCTCGTCATGCAGCACGGCCTTGGCCTCGATGAGTGGGTGCGCGCCTTCGCCGATCAAATGGCAGTCCAGGGTTTCATCGCAATCGCACCGGACCTGTTCTCGGGCCTCGGTCCGAATGGTGGAAACTGGGAGTCCTTCATCGGCACAGACGAAGTCATGAGAGCCGCCGGAGGAATCAATCAAGACGAGGGGATACGGCGATATAAGGCCGCCTATGATTGGGGCATGAAGCTTCCTCGCGCCAACGGCAAGAGCGCATCGATCGGTTTCTGTGCGGGCGGCGGCTACGCCTTCAGATTTGCCGCCGAAGTGCCGGGCATCAATGCCGCCGTTTCGTTTTATGGCGGCACGCCAAGCGAAGAACTGATGACGAAGATCAAAGCGCCGGTGCTGGCTTTCTACGGCGAGGATGATGCCAGGGTCACTGCCGCGGCGATACCGACGGAAGCCGCCATGAAACGCCTCGGCAAGTCCTTCGAGTTCCACGTGTATCCGCACACCACTCACGCGTTCCTGGATTATC
>CAMAWS010000080.1 GCA_945861845.1 Candidatus Sulfopaludibacter sp. SbA3
CCCGCCGGGCTCGCGCGTGATCGTGTGCGGCATCGACCGGGACTTCAGGTAATTGGAAAGAAGCTCGATCTGTGTTGTTTTGCCGCAGCCTTCAATACCTTCAAAGCTGACGAACCGTCCCGCTGGCATAGGCCGCATATTCTAGCAAAACATTCGGAGTCTCGATGGACTGCTTCTCGTTCGATACCGTTATATTGAGATTGCGTCGTTCAGGATCTTGCGATCGAAAAGCGCGCGATAGCAGCGTCGGCAAGGTCCCTGATCGCCTTCGGATTGAGAAACCACTGGGCACGGATGAATGGATCGTTGAAAGGCCTTGCCGAAAGCGAGGCCGTTTGAGCTATCGATTTTGCGCTGGTCCCCGATTACTTCCACGAGTTCGCGCTGCCCATTTTTCGAAACCCCGGCAATGCCGAGAATTTTACCGGTCTTCAACGCAGCACTGCATGCCGATTAGCGAATGGGCGAGCGTGAATAGCGGGTAACCCCGCTTATCAGCCTGTTAGTTCTTTCGGTCGGTGAGCTTTCCCAGAATCCGGTCGAGACGGGCCAGCGCCTCTTCGTGGCGCTGATGGGACTCCTGTGCTTCATTTCGGAAATCCCGAAGGAATTCCTGCTGAAACGTTTCCTGTCGATCGAGGCGGCGGGATTGAAGACTGATCAATTCGATGACCTGTTGACTGGCTGTTGCCATTTGGGCGAGAACGCCTTTCGTCCATTCCTGATACTGGTCCTGCGCGACGACCAGGCGCGCCTGGCTTTGGATGATGAACTCGATTGTTCGATTCAACTCTTCAGGTGTCATGTTCCCTCAAGCGGGGTAGAGCAAAAGGCGGGGGCAGTATAACATCTCGCAGGCGCCTTCAAACCTGACGAACCGTCCCTCGGGTATAGGCGGGATATTCCATCAAAATCTCGGCGGTCTCAATGGCCTCCTTCATTGCCTGGGCAACATCGAGTTTCGTTTCCGACCGTTCGATCTCGGCAAGGTTCGCCTTCGTTTCCGGATGCTTTGGAACAAACAGGGAACAGCAATCCTGGTCGGGTTGAATCGATATTTCGTAGGTGCCGATGCGCCGCGCAACATCGATGATCTCGTTCTTGTCGTCCCCGATCAGTGGCCGCAGGATTGGCATCTGGACGGCCCGCGTGATCACGTCGATGTTCTCGATTGTTTGTGATGCCACCTGTCCTACGCTGTCGCCGGTTACCATGACGCGGGCCTTTTCCCGCCGGGCGACCTCTTCTGCGATGCGCATCATGTATCGCCGATAGAGGATCACGCGCGTCTCCAGCGGTGTCTCGACCATGATGTGCCGCTGCACCTCGGCAAACGGCACGAGGTAGATCTTTGACTGCATTTGGTATTCCGCCAGGAGTGCGCCGAGTTGCTTCGCCTTCTCCTGCGATTCCTTATTTGTGTAGGGAAAACTGTGGAAGTGAACAAAGACGGCGGTGCAACCCCGCTTGATCAGCTTCCATGCCGCCACGGGCGAATCGATGCCGCCCGAAAGCAGAACGATGACTTTCCCGCTGGTGCCGACGGGAAGTCCTCCAGGCCCCGGAAGGCGTTCAACGTAGATGAGCGCAAACTGCTCGATGATGTCGATCCAGCAGGTTAATTCCGGATTCTCGAGGTCCACTCTCGCGTCCGTGCGTTCCTTCACATAGCCGCCCACCTGCTGATTGATCTCGGTGGACGTATGGGGGAATCGCTTGTCCGCCCGCCGGGCTTCAATTCGAAAGGAGGAAAACGCGCGCCCCTCAATAAGCGACCCTGCGTTGCGCTCCAGTTCCGCCATGTCCCTCGCACAGGACCAGGCTTCGGCGAAATAGGCGATGCCGCAAACCTTGCCGAGCCTCTTCCGGATTTCGAGCATATCGGCCTCGGCGCTCAGTTCGATAAGCAACCGGCCATAAAGGCGGCGAACCTTCTGAATTCCGCAACCTTCCAATGCCTTTGAAATATTGAGCCGGAGGCGGTTTTCGAAGTACTCCCGGTTGCCCTTTTTCAGCGCAAGCTCGTGGTAATGAACGACGACAAAACGTTCCATATGCGGGCATTATAGCCCTGATCAGACCGGCAATTACTTGTAACTCCATGCGGGAATTGAGATTATAGCCGCCCAAGCTGCCAGCCCAATTGGGCGAGCAATCAAGAAATGAACGATGTTGAAGAAAACTGCCGCCGTGTTATCGAAAGAATCCACATTGCGGCTGCACGAAGCGGGCGGAGCGGGGAAGCGGTGCGGCTGATCGCCGTAACCAAGACGGTGAGCCCGGAGAAAATTCGACAGGCAGCGGGACTTGGCATTAGGCACATCGGCGAGAATCGCCTGCAGGAAGCTCTTCCAAAACGTGATTTACTTCGCGATCTTGATCTGACATGGCACTTCATCGGCCATCTTCAAACCAACAAGGCCAGGAAAGTCATCGAAAACTTCGATTGGATTCAATCGGTGGACCGGTTCGATCTGGCGGAGAGACTCGATCAGCAGGCGGCCAGGCGTATTCCCGTCCTGATCGAAGTGAAGCTGCACGATGAGCCGTCAAAATCCGGAATGCCCGCCGCACAGCTTTCCGATTTCCTTCCACGGATTACGGGTCTGAAAAACCTCGACGTGCGAGGCTTCATGGCCGTGCCGCCGTATTCGGACCTGCCGGAAGATTCTCGGCCCTATTTCCGCAGGCTTCGCGAACTCGCTGCACTTTTCGGACTTCCGGAATTGTCGATGGGTATGAGCCATGATTTCGAAATAGCCATCGAGGAAGGCGCGACCATGGTGCGGGTAGGCACGGCAATATTCGGCGCCCGTCAACCGGCGCTGTGACGGTTCCTGTGCGGCTCAGCGTCCGCGTCATTCCCAACGCAAAGAAGACGCAGTTTGACGGATATCGGGAGGGCGAGTTGGTTCTGCGCCTGAACGCGCCTCCACAGGATGGCAAGGCAAACAAGCTGGCGCTCAAATTCGTTGCGGAATTTTTCGGCATACCGCGATCGTCGGTACTGCTGGTCTCGGGAGAAAAGAGTAGACACAAAATTTTCCAAATTGTAGGCTTGCAAAGCGATGTCCTCGAAAGGAAACTCACCGGAAGTCAGCCATAAACTCCGCAGTAGTCATTGATGGAAAAAGTCGAAAAATCAGTCGATAGTCCTCGCGATAGCGGCTCGCAGGACCCCAAACCGCTGAAGAAGCTCAATCTTTTGATCACTTTGGCCATTTGCTTCAGCTCCTGGGTTGTTCCAGGATTGGGTCATGTGGTGTTGGGCCGATGGATTCGCGGTGTCATCTTCATGATTTGCATCTTCGCCATGTTTTTCATGGGACTTGCTATGGATGGCATGCTCTACGGCGCAATGTTCGAGGAGCCGCTTCAGATTTTTGCGCTTCTCGCGAACCTTGGTGTCGGGCTTCCTTACATCGTGGCCGAGAGGCTTGGCCTCGGAGCGGGTATCATGACCTCGCCTACGTATGACTACGGCACAACGTTTCTGTGGGTCGCGGGTCTCTTGAATTACCTCGTCGTACTGGACGGCTTCGATATTGCGCAGGGGCGGAAACCATGAGACTCAGCCACTTCGAATCTTTGTTCGTCTTCTCTATGATCGTCTCAACGGTCTTTGCGCTCATCACCAAGAACACCCCGGATGAGCAGGTGCGCTACGGCTTATTTGTGTTTGTCTCCTTCCTGGCCGTGGCTTTCTTCGTCGGCTGGATCATGTTTCCTCTTCCACTGTAGGCGCCCCGTCTGTACTTCTCTCCCGATTACACGACTGCTCGTCACCGCTTCCGCGAATTGGCCAGGCGCGCGTCGTGTAGGATCGAGACCATTCCCATTTCGTCCCCTGGTCCAGCCGAATCGGACCTGACAATCGACATTGCGAGCTTCGGGCCAGAAGATGCCCGCCGAGTCATTCTTCATTCCTCCGGGCTTCATGGCGTCGAAGGCTTCGCCGGGTCCGCCATCCAGCTTCAGCTGCTGGATGATTTCCCCTCGCTGCCTCCCGATACCGCCCTCATCCTGGTCCATATCCTGAACCCTTACGGAATGGCCTGGCTGCGCCGCGTGAATTCCGGCAACGTCGATCTCAACCGCAATTTTCTCGTAGGCGAACAGTATTCGGGCGCTCCGCCGGCGTATGCCGAGCTGGATTCCTTCCTCAATCCCCGGACGCCGCCATCGCGTGATTTCTATTTTCTGAAAGCGGCATGGCTCATTCTCCGGAGGGGAATGCCTGTGCTTAAACAAGCCATAGTTGGCGGGCAATACGAGTATCCGAAAGGACTCTTTTTCGGTGGCTGGAAAGTAGAAGAGGAACTTGAAAAGTATGGCAACTGGCTTCGGCAGCGGCTCAAATCCGCGGAGTATGTCATCGCGATGGATGTGCACACCGGACTTGGAAGATTTGGTGAGGAATCCCTGTTGGTCGAGCCCGGCAATTATGAAACGCTCCGAAAGAGTTTCGGCCCCCGGGTTGTTCAACTCGAGGCGGAACGCGGACCGGCGTACCGCATCCGCGGCGGACTACAAAACCTCATATATCAGAACGCGTTGCACGCACAAGTTCATTTCATGGGTGAGGAATTTGGCACATACTCGGCAGCGAGGGTGCTGCACGCCTTGAGGGAGGAAAACCGCTGGCATCATTACGGGAGAGCGACAATGGGGCATCCTGTCAAGACAACCATGAAAGAGACTTTCTGTCCTTCCGCTGAGTCGTGGCGCCGTCAGGTTTTGGAACGCGGGGCTGAATGGATACGGAGTGCGATCCTCACGATGCACTGAAGATCCGCCGAGTCAGTAGTTCAGTTGAAGCGCATACGCCAGGGCGCGGTCCACTTCATCCTGCTTTTCTTTGGAAAGCGTGCTGACAAATGAAGTGAGCTTCTGTTTGAACATCAAGGTAAGGAAATCACATCGAACGGAACAGTCCTTCGGCAGTCCATCGTCGATCCCGACGATAACTTCGCTCCGAAGTCCCAGGATCTCGCCATAAACGGGTGCACACAGAACCGTGGAAACGTCGTCATTCCGAGCGATGAAGTCTCGGGAAACCACAACATAGAAACCTGGCTTGTGCCCACGCTCCGGCATTCTTGCCTGGGTTCTGTACACTTCGCCGCGTTTCACGGCTTAGCCTGCTCTTTGACCAAAGCGACGGCTTGCCGGCGAAGCTGGGTGCGGTGGCGCCGGAAGATTTCCCCTTCCCGTCCTTCCTCAGCAACTTGCTCGACGCGGGACAGGTACTCTCGAACGGCTTCGCGAATGACCTTGGAGCGATTTCCTCCTCCATCGCCATTTCCGGCCAGCTTGTCAATGCGAATGAGAATATCTTCATCAATAGTTATCGCAATAGTTTTCATATTGTAGACAGTATAGCAAAATACCGACCTGCATATGATTGTAGACGCCCTGAAAGCTCTCCAACCGGAATCCGCCACCCGGAAGCCACCCGTTGAGCAGCGTTCCTCGGGTCTATTCGCTGGAAGGCTTCAGGCGGTCGAGCACGTGATCCTTGATCCACTTTGCGTCCCACCATTCCGTGGGGTTTACAGGTATGCCTTGAAGGAATAGACCAAAGTGCAGATGATCGCCGCCGGCAAGCCCGGTTTCTCCGCTCTTTCCCAATGCGTCCTTCTTCTTTACCGTCTGTCCGGGTTTCACATCGATTGAGCTCATGTGGCCGTAAAGCGAAATCAGGCCGACACCGTGATCAATCAGCACGGTATTGCCGTAGATACCGAAATACTCGGCAAGGATGACCTTTCCGTCGTTGGCCGCCTCGATCGGGTAGTGGCGCACGACCGAAAGATCGAATCCGACGTGGTCCTGTTGATCGACCTGCTTTCCTTCATACAAATACGTCCGCCGATCGGCAAAGAAGGCTTCCACCTGGGAATTGCTCAACTGCAGGAAAGCGTCTTTCCATAAAAACTCTCCGCCGGATTCCTTCGACATATTCGCAATCGTTTCGTGGTTCTTCCGCCGCAGGTTGCTGTTGATCTCAACGAAGGTCTTCACCAGTTCTCCCTGCTCCTGAATAGAAGGGGTATGGGAAAGAACTTCGGGAACCACTTTCTGGACAAAATTGTCTTCCAGGACGATGTCGCGGGTGCGGAATTGCTTCGGGAATACCTTCTGCCAGGGTTGGGCCGTGGTTTCATTGCCGGCGGCATCGCGTGCCACTACCTTGACTGGCGTATCTGCAGGCAGGTCGTACCGAAAGGCGAAAAGCGCGAACCGGGTGTTCGCGTCGGCAGACTTCAGTGGGAAGCCCGGGAAGAAATTGGGCCCAACCTGGACGCCCGAGACTTCTGTATCTTCAGAAACCCGGTACACCACGGACTCGCTGCCGCCCTGGTTGATGTAATGCTGGCCCGGGAGCAACTCCAGCCGGGGTGGTTCAAGATCGAACTGAAATTCCTTAGCGATTTCCGCCTGATTTCCCCGCAGGAAATTACGGAAAGAATGATCCGAGGCATTAATCAGTAATGATGCCGGGCCTGGCTGGATCTTCTGTTTCTCTGTGATCAGTTTTCCGATCTCATAACTTCTGGTGCCGGTGGTTTCGGATCGATCAAAGGCGTCGCCAGCAAGCACGACTTCCTGCTCTCCCTGTTTCAGTCGAATCGTCACCTGCTTCAAGCCATTGCCGGGGTCCGAAATCGTAAGTCCAATGGCCGCCGTTCTCCCAAGAGTCTTAAAGTCGCGATCGAAGGCGATCTCGGGCGCCTGGCCTTCCCATCGTTTGTACGTGAGACCAATTGCGGCCAGAAGGATCACCAGGACTAGGCTTGTCAGGACTACGATGATGGTTAACGGACTTGCGAAACCGCGCTCTTTACTCTTGATCTGTTTCATTCCGAACCTCTAAATCGACGTTGATCCATAGTGCCGTCCTCACCGCCCAGATCTGGGCCGTCCCCTGACAATGGCAGACGAATTTGTTTAGCTATAGAAGGCTTCGATTGCTGCGGCCAGATCCTGCACGGTGGAACGTCTGGGCTCGATGGTCGGTAGAAGGCGGGCTGCCAGGGCAGCGTCTCGAGTAACGGGTCCAATGACGGCAATAGAAACACCCTTCAGGGTAGCCGCTAATTCCGGATGGATCGCTGACGGACTTGTGAAAACAATGCAATCGACCTGCTCCGCGGCGAGGATTTTCTTCAGGGGTTCAAAGCCAAGCTTGACCGTCCGGTAGACAGTCACCATGTCAACTACGGCGCCGCGCCGCCGCAACTCATCCGGCAGGAATTCGCGGCCCTCTTCCGCCCTCGGAAACAGGATGCGAATGCCGGCAAGGTCCGTTGGGAATATTTCGAGAAGGCCTTCGGCCCTGAAATCCTGCGGAACCATCGTGGCCCGGAGACCCCAGGCGGCGACTCGATCTTCAGTTGCCGCGCCAACGACGGCAATAGGAAGGGTGCAGTTTACGCCGGCAGACTTGACGCGGCGCATAAACGAGTCAACGGCATTCGTGCTGGTGAAAATGAGCCACTGATAGCCATCAAGCTGACGGATCGACTGGTCTACAGGGGACCAGTCGTTAGGAGGAGTGATTTCGATCGCAGGGCATTCCAGTACGCGCGCTCCTCGTGCTTCCAGTTCCTGCCGCAGTTCCGGGGCCTGCGCCGCGGCGCGAGTGATAACTATGGTTTTGCCGTTCAAGCCCATGTGGGGCCGCTGTCACGGGCGTTAGGGTGTGTTGCCCAACGGCCCTCACCCGCCGCTTCGCGGCACCCTCTCCCAGAGGGAGAGGGATAAACTCCTCGAAATATATCCTTCTCCCTCCGGGAGAAGGTGGCCCGAAGGGCCGGATGAGTGTCAAGAGCGGCTTTTTTTCGTGCAATGCCCACTGCCCCTACTGCTCCGGGTTAGCTGCGGCGATTTCAGCGAGAATTTCGCCGGCTCCCATCGCCAGCAAGGTCTGGCCGAGATCCAGTCCCAGAGCGTGCGCCTGATCGATGGGACCGGAAGTCTCGTGCGAAACCACACGCCTGCCGTCAAGGCTTGCGATGAGGCCTTTGAGCAGAAGTTGCTGCCCGTGGACTCGTGCCCGGCCTGCAACCGGTACCTGGCAGCTTCCTCCAAGACAGCGCAATAGGGCGCGCTCCGCGGTGATGGCTGCCCGCGATTCCGCATGATCGAGTACCGACAGCAGGGCTGTTGTCGCACTGTCATCGCCGCGGCACACGATACCCAGGGCCCCCTGGCCGACGGCGGAAATCATAATGTCATCCTCAAGGTACTGCACGATGCGCGATTCGTAGCCAAGCCGCTTCAGGCCTGCTGCCGCAAGAAGTATCCCGTCAAAATCACCTGCGGCGACCTTGCGCAGCCGTGTGTCGACGTTTCCGCGCAGTGTGACGAGATCCAGAACAGGGAAGCGATGGCGCAGCTGCACCTGGCGGCGCAGGCTGCTGGTTCCTATCTTCGAGCCCGCAGCAAGTTCGTGCAGTTTGCGTCCGTCCGATATGAACGCATCCCGTGGATCCTCGCGTGCCGGAACTGCGGCGAGTTCGATTCCATCGGGCAGTTGAAAGGGAACGTCCTTGAGGCTATGCACGGCCAGGTCGATGCGTCCATCGAGCAGGGCTTCATCGAGTTCCTTGGTGAAGAGACCTTTGCCCCCGATGCTTGCAAGGGGCACATCGAGGATCTTGTCGCCGGTCGTTTTGATCGGAACAAGCTCGACGGCGAGGCCTGCATATTGTGTTTCGAGTTCGCTCTTCGTCCAGTTTGCCTGCCAGAGCGCGAGGGCGCTGCCACGCGTGCCGAGGCGCAGATTCTTACTCATGCGGCTTGATGTTGAAAAGCTTCCGGATGAGATCGGTGGTGTCGGCTCCCTGAGGGTCGTGGGCCATCTGCTTCAGGTGGGCAATCGGATGGTGGAGAATCTTGTTTACCAGCGACTGCGTGATCTGGTCTATGGCTGCCTGCTGGTCCGGCGTAAGGTCCTTCAGATACTTCCGGTTTCTTTCGATTTCCTCGCGGCGCAGCTTGTCGAGCGTTTCCCGGAGCTGGACGATTGTCGGCACCACCTCGCGCGACTGCATTTTCGTGCAGAAGGCCAGAACTTCCTGGTCGACGATTTCTTCCGCGCGATGGGCTTCGCGAAGGCGCTCCTTCATGTTCGAATCGACCACCTGCTGAAGGTCGTCGATGTCGTAAACGAACGCATTGTCGATCTCGTTCACGGCGGGATCGATGTCGCGCGGAACCGCAATGTCGATGAAGAACATCGGCCTGTTCTTGCGCCGATGAATGATCTGCTCGGCCATCGGCTTATTGATGATGAAGTGGGGCGCTCCTGTAGAGCTGATGATGATATCGGCGCGGTCGATGTGATCGATGAAGTGCTCAAACGGCACCGCGGCGCCCTCGAATACCTGCGCCAGTTCCACCGCTCGCTCGAACGTGCGATTCGTCACCAGCACCGAGGTCACGCCCGCGCGCCGCAGGTGCTTGGCAGACAGTTCACCCATCTTGCTGGCGCCGATAATCATCACTGTCTTGCCGTTCAAATCGCCGAAGATCTTCTTCGCCAGCTCCACGGCGGCATAGCTGACCGAGACCGCAGACTGCGAAATTCCCGTTTCCGAGCGAACCTTCTTGGCCACGGCGAACGCGCGGCTCATCAACGCGCTCAAGTGCATTCCGATGGTTCCGGCATCGGTTGCGATGCGGTAGGCCTCTTTCACCTGGCCGAGGATCTGCGGCTCGCCGATCATCATGGAGTCGAGACTGGCGGCGACGCGGAATACGTGGC